>JAQSXU010000420.1 GCA_029256485.1 Clostridiaceae bacterium | reverse complement strand
AAATCTGTTTCTTTTGTCTATTGGAAATTTCTTAATATTTCCCTTTGTTACAATTACATAACGTTCATCTTGCATTGTTTCATTCTCCTTTATTATTGTTTATTATTATTTTTACTAAGTTAATCGAATAACGAGTTTATTGTACTATTTTCATACCTTTAAGTTCATCGTCATTAAAAAATGTCTTCATTGAATATTTTGATACATCCCCTTCAGCCGTTTTTCTATCAAGTAGTTTCCATTCTATAGATAGAACATTTGTTAGAGGAAACATTATTGAATTATTATCTTCAATATATCCCGATCTATTAATATTAATCATAAGATATTCTCCAACGGAGCAAAGTAAATTAGAAGCATTAGCCCACTTATAAGTTTGACCATTATGTATTTCTCCATCGACTGTTTTAAAAACTGGTTGATACTTTTTTAATACTGAATATTCCTTTTCTTTCTTTTTAAATAGTTGCATCGTATTTCTCCTTTCCAAACACATATTTAATAATTACTTTATATACTCATCTACAACTATTTTATATCTAATTCTTAGCAGCTTCATTTGCTCTGAAATATCATTTATTAAATTAGGTTTGTTAATCAATATCTTATACATCTTCATATAACATTTATAATCACGTTTTATTTCAGCCAAGTATTCATACATATCATTATATTTTTTATATAATTCTTTTATTCTTAACCGTTCAATTTCTTCTGTTATTCGGTTATAATGTGGTTCAAAATCTATTGTCATAAAAGTTCCACCCCTTTCTTAAAAAGCTATTAAAATGTTGATTTGGTTGTCTTATCTGTACTTATTAATCACTAACCAATTCACTTGATTTTGCCTTGATAAATTCATCGCTTACCATAAATTCAATGTTAATTTCATTCACGTTAGGTACACATAAAGCATCACCGAAATAAAACTCATTTAATTCTAAATCATACGGCTCTCCTGTAGTTCCATCTAGTGTGTCGAAAACTAACTCTGTTTCATCATCAAAACAAATTTCTTCTAATGTTTTAATAAAATCAACTACTTTAATTTTCTTCATATTCTACAACCTCGCTCAATCCTTCTTTTTTCTTTGTCAGACATATAAATATACTGATTTTCACCTAATTCAAATGATACACAATCTTTATCCATATACATGTGTTTATCTTCTTCTACGCCCTTGTTACAATAGTTATTATAGAATTGATACATTCCCCATTGCTGATTATATCCTTCTCTTCTAACGTAGTTCTTGCAGTGGAAACATCCTCTCTTCTTGCATTCTTCTACTGGTTCATCTTTAATCGTTTTTAACCTGTTTAATATAGTTCTTAATGCTTCTCCGGCTTTATTACCGTCTGATTGTTCCATATGTACTCCTTTCTAATCTTCAAATCGATACTACAATTGACGTTAAAATATAAAATCTCTAGTAGCTGCAAATTTCTCCATGTCATTGCCACGAATAAATTTAAATCTTGCAGTATCTTTTTTATCTTTAAATACACCTTTTCTAAATACTTCCCAGAAAACTTCTTCATGTAAGTTTGATATCTGGTAATATCCTTTTCCTCGTTTCTCATATTCACCAACATATCCGTTGCCCCATATTACAATTAATTTTTCCATTGCTCTCCTTTCATAAAAATGTCAACAAAATCCTAATTCAGTTTGCTTTTATAAACTACAATACCCATTAACTAGCATCTTAAAGTTTGCATAACACTCTTCTATTGTCTTAAAATGCGTGTTGATGTTGTTACCATATGTAAATACTTCGTATAGATTAACCCTGCTATCTGTTCTATATCCATGCTCGTCCATCCATTTAGTAAAGTTATCCAATAAACATTTAAGATATTTTATATCTCCATCTTTTAATTCAAACATATAGATTGTTTCAATACTGATAGAATAATCTTCCGTATCTTTATGATAGAGTAATTCGATATCATTCATTATATGTATATTAGCTCCGCTACTTGAAGATAAATCATCATATGATTTAAGTCCCCATATGTGTTTCATATCACCTATTTCGTACTCGTTTATGTAGTCTTTTTCATATCTCTTTGTTTCAATATCATAATAAATATTACTGATTAATTTATATATTTGTTTGATTACAGGTAACTTGAATACTTTACCGTATAAAATATTACTAACACTTGGACACATATCTTTTTTGCAGTTGGCACATTTTATATAATTTTTATTCTTTCCATGTGCGTATTTACAGAAAACAAAGTTAAATTTCTCGTTCATGCAATCCTCCTCTTTAATTATTGTGTTTATTATTATCTTTTAATGTTGCCCAACATAACCTACATAATATGGTTTCTGATTTTTATCTAAGTTAAATATTTCTGTATCTATTCTTGTCCCACCATCATCCCAATATTCGTATGTCTGTTTTACACCATTTCCAAGAAGAAAGTTTTTCCACAATTCTTCTTATCTACCTGTTCTTTTGTTATATTTAATAATTTATATACTACATCTTTTTCTTCAGATATGATTTTAGTTACATGGAAATCTATTAGATTCATTTTTCACTTCCTTTCCACAAACCCATTAGAAGGTTTATTTGATTGTGTGTTGTTTTCTAAAATCCATGATAGCATTACCAATTCTACATGTTGGTAATAAATAACTATATAATTGTATCTTACATAATAATTTGTCTAACATATTTTCTCCTTTCTCAACCTAATAAAATCAATGATCTATCATCTTTTAAATAGTTTCAGTAAATCTTTTCCC
Source organism: Clostridiaceae bacterium (assembly GCA_029256485.1). The sequence goes on along the minus strand of JAQSXU010000420.1, from coordinate 993 downwards.
AAGTTTTTAGCAGCGACATTTAATACATAAGATTTGTATCCCAATGAGTCGTATATGGTTAACATATTTTCTATTGTTAAATCTCCATATTCTTCGTATGGGAAATTTATATATATGTATTCTTCTAATAATTCATGTTCTAGTTTCATCTAATTCGTCCTTTCTTCCCGACATTCGTGTCGGTAACATCAATTATTCTTCATACATTGGTCTTTCACTAAATGGTCTGCTATCTTCACAGTCTCTTATATCACATTCTTTTTCTTCGTAAGGGCAATAAGGAATTTCTTCATCATCTAATCTGAAATGCCTACAGTTTGTACAATATACATGAGTATGATTTTTGATACCATAACACTTATCGCATTCCTCACATGGACTAAAACTGTTATATTTACATGGTTGGCTCATTATTTATCTCCTTTCTTATTATCTGTTACTGTCTTTGTAAAACATTGCACTTGCCGTTATAATCATTATTAAAATAACTATGATTAGACATGGATAAACACCGATTAAACCAATTGCCAAGTTGCAAACAACACGTATCACCAAAGCAATAATTATTGCAAGAGTTACTAATGTGATTGATTTTGCAATCGATTTTATAATTCTACTCATACTCTTTATCCTTTCTAATAAGTACATCAATCAATGCTTTTATTTACTCTTCAATTTCAATTAATGGACATTTCTTGGAACGTTCAACTGTTGGTTTAATATTCTTTTCAATATCAAATCCTTTACCATATCCATTACATATTCTAATGTCAGCATGACCGAATTCTCTTTCTACTTCATAATAAGAGCACTTACTACATGAAGTTGGCATCTTGGACATTCTAGTTTTAGATACAATCATATTTCTTTCCCCTTTCTAATAAGCAAATCGAATGCACATTTTATAGTAAATATGGTAACGCTTTTAAATACTTTTCTTTCAACTTATCTGTAAGTGTTTCGGTCTGTGCTAAATGATCTTTCATATCTGCT
>JAQSXU010000026.1 GCA_029256485.1 Clostridiaceae bacterium | reverse complement strand
TGTTACTGTTACATCTTCTAAAATGTAAAAATTATTAAAGACTCCCAAAACTTTATATTTAAAGCTTTCTGAATCAATTGTATATAGACTATAAAATTTATGATCTTCTCTTATAACTGAAGTGTCAGAAATCATATCAGCAAAAAATCCCATCAAAGAATTTTCAAAGTGAGTAGTTTCGACTACAGCCTCATTATTTTCTGATTTATATTCCTTATAAGTATCATTGGCTTGTTGTTTATACCATTCTTTATATTCAGCATAAGAAGGATTGGTTGCAGCACCTAATATTAAAATAAATAAAGTTAAAACCGCTCCAATAATTAAAACTTTTTTCATATATATCACCTTTTTTATTTTTTAATATGCTCAAATAAAAAAAGTTTATACTTTTACGAATTAGTAGGTTCTATTTTATGTATTAGTGCATATTATTTAGTAAGAGCGATAATTAATTTAAAGGAGTGTTAGGATTGGCTAAATATGTATTAGGATTGAGTTTTAAAGATAATTCAGAGGATAAAAAGTTACTCGACTGGATTAATGAGCATAGCAATAAAAGTGGTTTTGTAAAAGATATTTTAAAAAAGGAGATGGAAAAAGAGTTAAGAAGAAAATTAGGAATTTTTACAATGGAATAGTAAAAGCTCCCCCAGTGCCTGGACAGCTATTATAGGGAGAGCCAAAAACCACCACCGACAAGAGGTAGTCTATTATTATGCTACCACAAATTTATAAAAAATCAATCGAATTTTGGAGGTAGTTTTATGGAAACGAAAAAAATATCTGGTATTTACGAATTGAACTTACCGTCATATGTTTTAGAAGATGTAGAAAACCGAATTCAAGACTGGTTAAGTATGGGAGGAAAAGAAGAGGATCAATACATCCAGCGCCAAATTTATTATGCTTTGTTGGTTGCAGATAAAATAGAAAATCAAGAAATGCACATTTTTGGAGGTAGTGGATATGAAATTTAATGAATTAAAAAAAACGCACAATGGCGCTATGATTTTTTCCTTTGCTCGTAACCTTCGCATAAGTAAAAATATGCAGGCAATAGCCAAAAAATGCAAGTCCCACGAAGATTTGTTCCTAAAAGTGATATTTTTATGTTTCATTTTTATATTTAATTCGACAATAGCATATGCGGATACAGGAAAAGGGTTAACTTTATATTACAAGTTAGCGGGAGGTGCCGTTAAACTGATTTTAATATTCAAGGGTGCATTTGAAGTTGTTCAGGCGTGTATTAATGGCGACGTACAAGGTGCTAAAAAGAATTTGATAGGTTATTTATTAGCATTTGGTAGTTTATATCTATTGCCAACTGCATTTGATGAAATCGAAATAATGTTCAGGGATTAGGAGGAATTTTATGAATAGCCAATTTACATTGTTTTTAACCAATGCAAATAAATTCTTTGACATAATCTTCAATCCTATTAAATATTTGCAAGAAGTAAGTTATTCCGTGTGCCTAATAGGTTGTTTGGTAGCTATCACGCTGGGTGTTGTAGGATTTGACACATATAAATATGCTTGGTTGTGCATTATAATTTTCATATTCATAAATATTTTATAGGAGGCGGACCGATTGAAAATTGAATTAACTAAACCAAATTATATTTATTTAAAAGTAACTCCAGCAACTTCTATCAGAAACAATGATACTTATAAAATAGCTCAAGCTATCCAAAGTACTTACAAACCTTTCTTTAACAGATTCACATTCCATGATTATAAACAAATTCTAAATAACGCACTCCCACAAATGATAAAATTTGAATTACCATATAAAACAGCGTATATGATTTACATAACAAAGAAAACAGTTGAGTTTTATTTTATTATTGATGAAAGATATAGGAACATACTTAAAGAAGCTTTAAGCAGGGTTTGGAGCTCCGTAACAATTTATGATATAAAGAAGCTCCCTGAGTTTTCTCAAAACGCATTATACAAACAATTGGTATACGCTAAAGAGGATGCACTCTCTTTAGCTGCCGATCGTAGAGATAATGACCTGATAAGTAATAACTTAAATATTATTGATGTATTACAGGAAAATGAAAAGGTTGGTATTTTTTATAACTTCATACCTACCAGTCAATACTCATGGAGAGCAGCATATAAAAACACACTCGATAAATATAAAACTGGTAATCCAGTAGATAAAAACAAGATTAATTTAAATTATATAGTTAAGTCGATTTTTAATGAAATATATCTGACAATAAACATGTTTAATAAAAACACAGGTGTAAGTCTATCAAGTACTAAAGAACTTTCGAATTTTACGTATTTAAAGGGTTCTGAAACAATTCTAAATACTCAAATAGCTTTAGTTGGAGATAGTTACAATAAATTAAATTCAATAAATAATCTTAGAAGTTTGGCGAACAGCTTCAGGTCTATAGACAATGACAATTATTTAAGAAGTAAAAATGCTAAGAAGTTCAATTTTTTAGATTTAAATATAGGGGGATATGAAATGAATAAATGCAGCATAAACGAATGTGGAAACTTTTTAAGCTTACCAGGTCGAGAATTACTTGAAAGATTTGGAATAGAGCATATAAATACCTTAGAAACTGAAATACCTGAAGAACTTCAAAGCGGATATATTAAATTAGGTACTAACACATATAAAGGTAAAACAGCAATAACTACAATGTCAGCGGATAAGAATTTAGCTAACCTTGGATTAGTGGCCTTAGGACCTCAAGGATGTGGCAAGAGCACATTTTTCGGTAACTATGCTAAGGATGTATCAGACAAAGACGAAGGATTGATTTTAATTGATTTTATAAAAAATTGTGAACTGTCAAATGAAATAGAAAGAGTTGTTCCAAAGAATAAATTAATAGTGCTTGATTTATCAAAGCAAGAGGATATGCAGTCATTCAGCTTCAATGAAGTAAATAACTTTAAGGTTAACTCAGATTATGACAGATTAGTAATATCAAATATGCAAACTCAATTAACAGTATCGTTTATTGATTCAATAAATTTAGATCAGAAATTAACTCCAAGAATGAGAAGGAGCTTAGTTGCAGCTGCTAATGTGGTATTTATAAATAAAAACATGAGTATGAGAAATGTTGTGGAATGTATTTCGGACCATCGTAAAAGAATAGACTACATAAACAGGATTCCTGAAGGCTTAAAAGAGTATTTGAAAGACGATATATTCAACCTTGAAGATATGAATGAAGTTGATAAAGCTGGAGAAATATCGGGAACTAAGTCCGCTAAAAGTGATTATGTTTTAGATAGAATAAGTGTTTTAATGGAAGATATAAAGCTCAAAGTTATGTTTAATAAACCTATGGATAAGAATTTGGATTTAATTAAGGCCATGGATGATGGAAAGCTATTATTAATAAAGATACCTGAAAGCCATTATCCAACAAAAACACATAAAAACATATTAACAACGTTCTTTATATCTAAAATATGGTTAGCTTCACAGTTAAGAGGTGGTATGTATAAAGAGCCAAGACGAACACACATTATCATTGATGAGGTATTTCAAGCTCCTACGACGGAATATATTTTAAGGGATGTTTTAGTTCAGTGTAGAAAATTTCAAACAAAGTTTGTTTTCTCAGCTCATTATTTATCGCAAATAGATACTATTAAGGAAGCATTAAAAGCATCCGGAAGTAGTTACATGTTAATGCAGGGAACAGATAAGAAAAACTTTGAAGAGTTAAAAGAGGACTTGGCTCCATTCGAGCTCCAGGATCTATTAAACTTAAAAAGATATCACAGTTTAAATCTTATAAAAACTTCAAACGGATATTCTAAGTTTATAACTGAATTACCAAAGCCAATTTAAAAATTTAAAAGAACTGCCATAATCGACAGTTCTTTTTTGACGTCAAAAATACGTCAAATATTTAATTCACTTTGGTGTTTTTCTGTTCGTATTGTAAAATTATAGAAATTCAATTTTTAGTTGTAATTTCAATTTAAATGTATTAAAATGTATTTTGTGATGGTTTATATCATATTCATTATGGAAATTAATTTCAACACTAATTTTATTTGGAAACTACGGGTTTTGTTAACTGGCGACAATAAAAACGGCAAAAATTTTCTTTAAAAAAAATTAGAAGATAGAATTAACCGCTTTTTGCGCCTTAGTCATCATGTCACTTGTAAAGTGTGAGTAAGTATCAATGACTACTTGAACAGTATCACCCATAAGCTCAGCTACAGTTTTAAAATCAACTCCATTTGCAACAAGCATTGAAGCGTAAGTATGCCTTAAATCATGTATAGAAATGTCATAACCGTTTTTTTTAAATCTTGCGGTTAAATTAGAGCAAGTGGAATCAGTTCTTTTATATGAAATAATTCTGCCGCTAATATTAATAGGATGTTCCTTTTTATATTTAAGTAGTGCATCCAAAGTCTTAGGAGGAATTGGAATCTCTCTATTAGAATTTGTACTTTTAACAGGGCCGATGCCACATGTCAATGGTTTTTTAATTATTAATTTCCACTGTTTATTAATATTCATAGTGGATTTTTTTTCGTCAATGTCATTCCAATTTAGCCCTAATATTTCTCCTATCCTAAGACCACAGGTAGCAGCCAACAAGGAGATTATATAATAATGTTTGTATTTCACCATTTTGTTTAATAGATCATTTAATTCTGATTCAGTAAGCGCTTTTATTTTCTTTTCTGTTTTAATTTTAGCAGGCATAGAAACATCGCCAAATGGATTGTCTTTAATGATTTTAAGAGGCGATATAGCATAATTAAAAATTACCTTCATTTTAGCTACATAAGTTTTAATAGTGCTTTGCATAAGTTTATTTCTTATCATGTTATCAACACAGTGTTGAATTTCTAATGTTCCTATTTCGGCAACTTTGCTGTCTTTAATATTTTCAAAATGTTTAAACGCACCATCATAACTTATCAATGTGTTTGTTTCTTTATGCAATTCAGCGTGCTCTATAAAATAATTAAACAATTCATTTAATTTTGTTTCTTTCAATTCAGGATTAATATATTTAATAGTTTCTTCTAATTCTTTTACTACATCTTCAATCCATGGCTTAGAAGCTTTCTGTGTTTTAAATCCTTGCTTTGATTTCTGTTTCCATCTTCCAGTAGCATCTTTATAACTGATTATCGCTTGTATACCTTTGTCTTTTTCTCTGTACGTAACATTGTAATCCATTTTAATCTCCTTTTTCTGTTGCATTTTTAAGGAGCTTTTGTTATAATTTATTTACTTACATAAATAAAAGCTCCAACTTTTTCCGTACTGTTACCGCAGTACGGTTTTTTTATATTATAAGCCAATAAATAAATTTTAGCAAATAAAAAATAGCCGTAAAAGCTATTTAGAATTATTTACATATTTTTTTAAATTTATAAATCCTTTTTCTAAATCATTTAAATATTCTTGTAAAGCCTTTTTGCTTACATTACTTTTACTATCATTTCCAACCAAGAAATCAACAGTCACTTCAAAATAATTTGCTATTTTTATAAGAGTTTCAATGTCTGGCTCGTTGATACCTCTTTCATATTTAGAATACGCTGAAGCATCTACGCCGATTACTTCAGCTATTTCGCTTTGAAACAATCCTTTTCTATCTGTTCTTAATTTTTTCAATCTATCGCTAAATATGCTCATTGGTTGCCACCCTGTAATTTTATAAGAAAATTATACACAAATTACCAATTTTGCACAACTAAATGGCTAAAACAGTCAGCAAAAATTTGACAAAGGATAAAAAAGCTATTATAATATTACAAAGAATAACGTTTCGACATAATAACAAAATTATTGACAAAGATTTACAAAGGGGTTATAATCAAAATAGACAATTATTCGAACAAACGTTCTATAAAATTCGTGTAAGAGGTGAAGTATGGGGGATACTGAATTTGAGAAAGAACTAAATGAATTGCAAGACCTTTTGAAAGAATTAAACAATATTAAAGTTGTTAGAAATATTAAATGTTTAGTAAAAGATTACATAGAAGAAACAGAAAGAGCAATTTCCTGATTTAAAGGAGATCGCTCTTTAATAATTTTATAATAGGTCTTAATTTTTCTCGCTGCTCTAAAGTTAAATCTTTAATATCTCTAAATATATCAAGCAGCTCGGGATCATCAGCATCTAATATTGTTTTTCCTAATGCTCTAAAAGGATTTGGTTCTTCAATTAAATCAGCTTTTGTAATATTAAAATAATTTGCTAACATTTCTATTTTATCAATTCGAGGGTATGTGTTGCCATTTACCCAATCCGTAAATGTTGAATAACTTACAGATAGCGCATCGGCTATTTCTTTTCTTTCTTTACCACTTAATTCAATATATTTCCTTAAATTTTTTGAAATCATTTCTTTATTGCCTAAATTGTTCAAGATTACACACCTCCAATATTTATTATATCTATTATACTAAAAAATACAAGAAAAATTTTAAAGTTTTACGAAATAACCGTTGACAAAACGGTTTAATCGTTATATAATCATATTACAGGTTGAAAAAATTATCAAAAAGGAGAAAAAAATAATGGCGATAACATTAAAAGCTGCAAGAGTTAATAAAAACTTAACTCAAAAACAAGCAGCAGAAAAGCTTGGAATTTCGGCAGATAGCTTATGGAACTATGAAAATGGAAGAAGTTATCCTGATGTAAAAGTTATAAAAAAGATGGAAGAAGTGTATAGTGTCTCTTATAATGACATAAATTTTTTGCTTACAAATAACGGTTAAACCGTAAATAATGTGCGTAATACATAAAAATAAAAGAAAAATGGGGGTGCTTTAAGTGGCAGGTAGATTAGTATTCTACGTTAGAAAAGAGAAAGAAAGAGCAAAAGAAGGAACGAAGGTAGTTAGGATTTACGAAGAGGACTACAATTTTATTGACGATTTATCAAAGAAGACAGGATTAAGTAGAAATGCAGTAATATCAAAATTTATAGAACTTGGAAAGGAAGAAATGGAATTAAGAGAGGAGTAAGTTATGTCAGACAAATTGTTAACACAACAAGAACTCGCTGAGCGCTGGCAAGTATCAGTAAGAGCAATAGAAAACTGGAGAAAAGATGGAATAATTCAACCAGCCAAGGGAGTTCCGGCAATAAGATTTACAGAGCAACACATCTTAGAGCTCGAAGGTGTAAAACTTGACAGAATGTCACCTTTGGAACGAAGAAGACTCGAGTTAGAAATCGAAAAGCTAAGACTTCAAAATGAAAAACTCAAGGGAATTATAGGTAAAGTTTTAGCTGAAACATCACAAATAATAAGTATGGAGGCAAGTTAAATGAATTTAAGCTATTACGCGGACCAGTTCGCAATGGTAAGTGAATGTAAGAACGAAGACGCAAGAAACAGACAATTAACTATATTAATGAACAATTTAGAGCGTGAATATGACATACCAGCTTACAATGACGAGGCTTTTAATGTATCTAATCCAGGTATCATGGATCTATATAGAGCTGTTAGCACTGCAAGAAATTTATAGGAGGTAATTTAAATGTGTGATTTTGAAAATGTAAAAGGTTTTAAAGAATTAGATCCAAAGAGACAGGAATTATTAAAAAATACATATCAAAGACATTTTGATTGTATGAGTGGTTGGATGAAAGAAAAATGGGCTCCTCAGACAGTTGAAGCAGCTGACTATGGTGTAAAAGTAATAATGCCTGGTACATGGTTTCACTACAACTGGAAAGGTGAATGGTATTAAAAACTAAATAACTGATGACAAAGAAGAGCTCAGGCTCTTTATAAAAACAGTTTTTTAAAACAAAAAGGTCTAACGTACATTATATGATAGCAATTTTAAAAATAGAACTAAGGAGGATGTGAAATGCAAAAGAAAAAAAACAAGCAGTTTTGGGACAGGTTCTGTGATGATAATGATTTAATAAAATTCAAAATCATTTCATGCGTGATTTTAGCAATCGGATTTCTAATTTATGATGGGAGGTTTTAAATGAAAGTTATCAAAATAACAACTAATAATGTAATAAGTGTAGTTGACATCCAGGAGCCAACGTTAAATGACATGCAGGAGCAAGTAGGAGGATTTATAGAAACAGTAAGGCCTTTTGGATTGAGCTTATTGGACGTGCCAGGTAACAGGAATTTACTCATGATTGTTAATGAGGAAGGGCGTTGTATAAGGTTAGACATAAATAAAGCAGGCAGTAGTCTTTATAATGACGGCATTAATTATCCATTTACCGGATTTGAACCTATCGTAGGTGACATCTTATTTATGTCAGAAGGTTTTGTAAACGGTGAGCCAGATATTATAGGTTTATCAGATGAACAGGTACAAGCTTTAATATCTGAATTAATTAATAAGTTTGATTTTTTAAATATGGAGCTGATGAATGAGTGAAAGACAATGACAGATACTCAGATGTTGACATTTGCACCCTTTATAGGCGAGGTTCAAGCATATCAATTCTTAACCAGTTAACAGGCAAAAGTAATTTTGAGATAAAAAATATATTAATGAATGGGGGCTATATAGAAATGAATAACGAAAGAAAAGAAAATATTTTAGAGAAATACAAAGAGGGTTTAAGTGATGTTGCTATAGCAAGAGCTACAGGATATCCACAAAGCCAGGTGTCAACATTCCTCAGAGGTCAAGGTTTACCAGCTAATGGAAAGTTATTTGGTGGAAAGGCTAAAAAACAAGAAGAAAAAGTTGCTGTTGTGGAAGAAATTAAAACAGATCAGCCAGAAGTTAAACAGAACGATGAAAAAACATATACTTACAGTCCTGAAAATGGATGGAATGAAATACGTTCAGATGAAAAAAACGAGGTGGAAATTATGAAAAACTCAGAAAAAGAATTAGTAATAGAATTAGAAAATATTGAAACTAAGGATATTGATTGGAAAGTAGTGAGTGAAAATCTTGAAAAACGCATCGAAGGTGGACAAGTTAAAAATGACAAATATAATCTTGCATACATAACATTGGACATCATCAGAGAAATTTGGAGGAGTATATGACAGTAACAGTTAAAGTTGATAACGGAAAAATCGAATGCTCCTATGATTCTAATAAAGACAAAGACAGATTCTTGTTAGCTTTTAATACAGGACCATTTGGTGGTATAGCAGTAAAACTCAATAAAAGCGACTTGCCAGAGTTAATAGATACTCTTCAAAAATTCGAAGACAGTTTGAAGTCTACGACAAGGAGGTAATTGAAATAAAATGGATGAGAACTGGTGTGCATTCTACATAGCAATTATGACAAATTCGACTGTAGAACAGGCATTTACTCGGTGGAAAGGGGTTAATGATTATAACAATTCAATATCTCAGGATGATGTAAGAGATATGATTGAAATGAAAAAAACAATGACATATAAGCAAATTGGTGAAATTTACGGCATCACTGATGGCGCTGTTAATAAAAGAATAAAGCGCTTCAAGGGGGCGAGCTGATGAAAGTCATATGCACTATCTGCAATTATGAATGAGATGCGTCAAAGTATGTAATTGAAAGCAGTTATATTTGTCCTCATTGTACATGGAAAATTAAGAGAGATATAAAAATTAAGTTAGGAGGTAAAAAGAAAAGTGTCAAATCGCATGGAGACTATCATTGGAAATTACAAGGAAATTATTATTGAAGACGGTGATATTTCAAAAGAGCAGCTTCTACAAATGTTACGTTTAGATAATTACATCCCGGATAATTATAAGAATGAAGATGGTTTTGAAAAAATCGCTAACAAAATATTGATTAAAACTACTAAAGCTAAGGAAATGTCTGAAAAATTTGAGCGACGTTTGAAATTATTTAATCAAGGGCACAGCATTTCAGAAATAGCAGTTATGGAAGGAGTTATTTATCAAACATTAAAATATTGGTTTGTGGCTAATGGATTATTTAAGTCAGAAAATAAAAGAGGTCGCCCTGTTGGTAGCAGAACGACCAAGTCCCAAAGGACTGCATAAAACTATAATAAGTATAACAAATTTATTGCGAGGTGTAAACATTGGATGTAATTAAATGTCCTGCATGTGGCAGGGATCATAATATAAATAAGCAGCATAGAGTTAAATGTATTTGTAAATCGGACCTGGTAGTTCTTAAAAACGGTAAAAGTAAAGTCCTTGTAAGAGAAGAGGACAAGCCAAAGGTAAAGTCGATTAAATGTAAAAATTGTATTTATTTCTATCCAACGAAGGAAATAATGGGAGATTGCATGGATCTTGAGCTGATGAAGAGAAATGTTAATGGTGATTGCATAACAGTATGTAAAAGATTTAAGGGAAAATAAATGGAGGATGTAATATGAAAGCTACAGGAATAGTTAGAAATATAGATGAATTAGGAAGATTGGTTATACCTATGGAACTTAGAAAAACTATGGAGATTACACAAAATACGCCAATTGAGATATTCACAGAGGGAAATAGCATAATTCTTAAAAAATATGGCAAAAAGTGTGAGTTTTGCGCCGAAGAGGATTTGAGTAAATTGAGCGATTTTAAGGGCAAAAATATATGCAAGAGCTGTTTATCAGAAATAAATGGGAGGTATTAAAATGTTTAATTTATTCAAAAAGAAACAAGATGAAACAGTTGAAAGTTTAGCAAATAAATTAATCATGAAGTTAAAAGAGGAAGGGAAGTCTATAGCTTACCCTGATATATCAGAAGGCCTTGGTTCTGTATCGATATTCGCTCACGATATAGGAACTGAAGTAGCATCTTTAAGCATTGAATCTAACAATTGGAAAGTAAAAGTAAAACCATATTTTGAAAAATTTTAGGGGGATGAAATGGAAATTAAATTACAAAAGTTAAATGTTAAAAATTTCAAAGGTATAAAAAAATTAGAAATAGAATTCGGACAAACTACTAATATTTACGGTGAAAATGCATTAGGTAAAACAACTATATTTGATGCTTTTACATGGTTGCTATTTGATAAGGACAGTTCAAATAAAAAAGATTTTAATATTAAAACATTAGGTAAGGATGGCGAAGCTTTACATGGATTGGAGCATGAAGTTGAAGGAGCTCTTACGGTTGACGGTAAATCATTAGAGTTAAAGAAAGTTTTTACTGAAAAATGGGTTAAGCAGCGTGGATCTGTAGAGAAAGTTTTTTCTGGCCATGAAACAAACTACTGGATCAATGAAGTTCCAGTAAAGAAAAATGAATATCAAAATAAAATTAATTCTATTATCGATGAAACTATATTTAAGCTAATTACAAATCCATTGTTTTTCAATCTGAATTTGAATTGGCAGGATAGAAGGAAAACTCTTCTTGAAATTGTTGGAGATATTTCGGACCAGGATGTAATTAATAGTAGTACAGAATTAACAAGGCTTTCAATATTGCTGCAAGACAAAACATTGGATGAATTTAAGGCCATGATTGCAGGTCAGAAAAAGAGATACAATGAGCAGCTCAAATCAATACCTATAAGAATTGATGAGCTCAGCAGGAACATTCCAACGCTGGAGGTAGACGTTGATTATATAGAGTTAGAAGAGGAGAGAAAAGAACTTCAGCAAATTATTAATAATTTGGATAATGAACTTACAGACCAAAGAAAAATAGCTATGGAGCTGATGAACGGCTTTAAGAAAAAACAGTCTTTAATAGCAGGTAAGAGAAATCAGCTTGTCAAAATGGAAACTGATATTGTTAGAGAAAGTTTGAAAAGTTTAAATGATTTAAGATATAAAAAGACGGACATTGAAAATCAAATAAATAGAAATAAAAGGTTAATTGGAGACATTCAAACTTCCATAACTCAAGATACTGAATTGATTGAAAAAACAAATAAAGCCCTTTCTGATTTAAGGAATAAATACAGCGAAGTTATTAAAGAAACTTTTGAAAAACCTGATAGAAATAACTTTATTTGTCCAACCTGCAAGCAGAATCTACCAGAAGGTGACATTGAAAATAAAATTGCATTTATGGAAAACAACTTCTTAATAGATAAAAAATCAAGACTTGAAGATATAAATCAAAAAGGCAAAACCGGAGCTTTAAGAGTTAAGGAACTACAAAGAGCTATCGGGGAAAGTGAAGATAAATTAAATTCTATAAATGAAAAACTTATTCACCTAAACGCAGAATTAAAGGTAATGACCGCTCAGATTGAGCAAGAAGAAAAGATAACAGGTGTTGTGGATTATGAATCGAACGAAGAGTATCAAGTGTTAAAAACTGAAATAGAGAGCTTGGAAAATGAATTAGAAGACAGTGAGTTTGAAGAGGTTGACTCAAGGAATTTAATCAATAAAAAGCAATCATGCAGCGACAGAATAAATGAAATCAATAAAATTCTAAATAGTAAACAGGTCATTGCAGATACGCAAAAGCGTATAGTAGAGTTGGAAGAGCAGCAAGTTGATATTGCAAGCAAAGTATTAGAGCTTGAAGGCCAAGAATATTTAGCAGAGCAGTTCATCAGGACTAAAGTTGATATGTTAGAGTCAAGGATCAATGAAAAGTTTAGCCAGGTTAATTTTAAAATGTTCAATGAACAAATAAACGGAGCCTTGGTTGAATGTTGCGACACTCTTATAAAAGGCGTACCGTTCCAGGATGCGAATAATGCAGCGAAGATTAATGCCGGTGTAGATATTATAAATACTCTTACAAAGCATTATGATATTACAGCTCCTATATTTGTGGATAATCGTGAGGCTGTAAATAGACTAATTGAAACTGAGAGCCAAGTAATTAATTTAATTGTGAGTCACGATAAAACACTGAGAGTGGAGGTTTTATAATGAATGAAACGGAAGATAATTTAAAAATAAAGCTTAAAGATATATCAATAATCGATACAGGAACTGCTTTGGTAATAGTTGTGCGTAAAAATGTAAAGGAAGGTGAGGGTAAATAATGGACCACGAAAATTTTATGTACTTAAATAAAAAGGTAGTTAGATATGAACAACTTCAGTCATTTAAGGAGCATTTGAACGATTTTCAACAAGAACTAATCAAAGATAAAGATATTAGAATTGCAATAAGCGATGATGATTATGATAAAACTTTTATAGCAGACAATATGGCAAGGAAGTCAGTTTGCATCCATATAAAAGATGAATACGACGAACTCATGAGAGAAATTAAAGACAATCTCATAGACAGTATTGGAATGACATTAGTAAAAATAAATCAGATCATGGAGGAAATATAAATAATGAATTTAAAAACTACTTTTTATGTAATTCTAATTACAGCATTTCTGCTCTTTGGAGGACTTGCGATTAAAATGATATGGTTTCCAGTTAATACTGTACAACAAAGCGTTGATACTGCATATGAAGTTGTAGATAAGACAATGACAGGTGAAAATGCAATTGCTAATTATGAGTGGTTTAAAGAACAGGAGGCTTATATAAGACAATGCGTAAAGAATGAACAGATATCGCAAGAAGAGTATGATTTGTATGTTTCAATGTTACCAACTGATAGGACTACATGGGACAGGCAAGATAAAGACGAAGAAGGCAGTTTAAGGAATAGCTTATATGCACTTCAAAAGCTTACAAATAAAGCAATGGAAGATTATAACGCTCGTGCAAGTATGGAAAACAGAGCAATATTTAAAGATAATTTACCAAGTAATATTACGAGAGCTTTTTACGCAGGAATGGATTTAACACACTAAAAATCAAAGGAGAGAATGATGAAAAAAATATTAATAGTAATTTTAAGTTTAGTAATGATTTTAGGATTGGTTGGATGTTCAGTAGATGTTCCGGTAAGAGAGAAGAATTCAGTAGAAAAAGCAACGATAGCAAATGAAAAATCTGTTGCAACTTTAATAGGAAATGACAAATTACCTACAATAACGAAATCGTTGGAAAGAGAAAATATTAAGCGTAGAGTAGAATTTATTAATCAGCCGGATAGGATTGGTTATCTATACTTATTATCTGACAATGGACAACTTATTAAAGAGGTTCAAGTATTAGGAAAAGCAAGTAGTTTAAATAATTATATAACACCAATGGAACAATTGACATTAGGAAAAATTGACGATTATCCATCTGAAACATATGTAACTGAAGCTCCTGATTTAGATGGTACTTGGGGAACAAGACCTGAAGGGATATTCTGGTTTACGCCTGATGGAGTATATCAAGAATGGACTGGATTGTATTTATACAGTAGTGAAAGAATGACTTTTACAACAAAACCGTTACTAATAGAAAATATCGAAAAATAAAAAGGAGGAAATACAATGGCAGCACAAAATAAAAATGAGGTAATTAACGCTAAACAAGAAATGGCATATACGTATCAGGTGAACGGTGAGGAATTAACATTAACTCCGACGGTTGTAAAAAATTATCTTACAAGAGGAAATGGTGCTATTACAGGTCAAGAAGCAGTTTTATTTATGAACCTTTGTAAATATCAGAAATTAAATCCATTTCTAAATGAAGCATATCTTGTTAAATTTGGCGATCAACCTGCTCAACTTATAACTGGTAAGGATGCATTTATGAAAAGAGCTGAAAACCATGAACAATTTGATGGTTATAGAGCAGGTCTTATTATAAATAGAGATAATGAAGTTATTGAAGTTGAGGGAAGCTTTACAATTCAAGGTGACGTACTTTTAGGAGGTTGGTGTGAAGTCTACAGACTGGACCGAAAAAATCCTATAATAGCAAAAGTAAATATCGAGGAATACAACAAAGGTAAAGCTCTTTGGAAGGACATGCCTAAAACAATGATTAGAAAAACTGCAATGGTACAAGCTTTGAGAGAGGCATTCCCGGCTAACCTTGGAGGCATGTATGTTGAAGAAGAAATGACATTTGAGCAAGCTGTACCGGTTGAAGATAAGGTTAAGGAAGAAATTAAGCAAGAAGCAAATAAAAAGCCTTTGATAATTAAAAACGATAAGCCTCCAGTAGAAGAGTTTCAAGATGCAGAGGTCATTGATCCAGACGAGGAGCCAGACTTTTAAATGATTATGAAGTGTCTTGCTTCAGGGAGCGGTGGCAATAGCTACCTGCTCCAATCCTCCGAAGGGGAAACTTTAATAATAGAGTGTGGTATTAATATTAAGGAAATAAAAAAAGCTTTAAATTTCAACATGAGGAATGTAGTGGGTTGTTTGATAACTCATGAACATCTTTGACCACTCAAAAGAAGCATTTAATTTAATGATGTTAGGTGTTCACATTTATGCTTCAAAGGGCACAAAAAAAGCTATTTCGGGTGCGCCTGAAAGAATGGTTTCTAATACAAACATATTAAAGGAAATGGTCAAAACGAAAATTGGAAACTTTGAAGTTATTCCATTTGGAGTAAAACATGACGCTTTAGAGCCATTAGGATTTCTAATTACACATGCAGAATGCGGAACTATATTATTTGCAACTGATACATATTACATTCCTTATAACTTCAATGGATTTGACATACATCATGTAATGGTTGAGTGTAATTATTCAAAAGAAATCCTAAAAGCTAATAATCAATTAGAGAAGTTGAAGGACAGGATCATGCATTCTCATTTTGAGTTGGAACATGTAAAAGACTTCTTTACAGCGAATGAATTTAATGAAGTTAGAGATATAGTGCTTCTACATTTGAGCAATGCAAATAGCAATGCTGAGCAGTTCAAGGATGAAATAGGTAAGTGGATGAAAAAGCCTGTTTATATAGCTGATAAAGGCTTAGAAGTTAATTTTGATTTATACGAATTTTAGGAGGCACTATGTTTAGTAAATTATTTAGAAAAATTCACAGTAATTATATGGATACACATTATGTTCAAGAGTTCAAAGTACCTGAAGTAAAGCCTAATAAAAGTAAAGTGCTAATAGTTGGGTTAGGGAAAAGTGCAACTTATAATATTAAGCAGCCAAAAGGGAAGAAGAGGTAAACATGGATAAATTCATATTAAAGCTAAATAAACTTAACGAATCAGAACGTTTAGAAATATCGACGTTATTAATAAAAGCTGGATACACTGTAAGGCTTAGAAAAGAAAAGACAACAGGAAAAACTTATAATCATTACGTTGAATATTTTGAGGAGGGCTCAAATGAAAGCTGACAATAACAATATAGGTAAGAATGGTAGTGGCTGTAGTGATCCTACAGCTTTTGCTGCAATAGCTAAAGTAACACGTGACGGTAAATTGAAAGCCAGGAACCGCCAACATGATATTGATGATGCTATGCATATTATAAATAGATTTCTTGATATTATTGATTTCAAACTGGAAGGACGAATAACTTTAATCGATAAACAAACAGGCAGGAGGTATGAGTAATGAACGAGATTGAAGCAATAGAACAATTAAAAATGAAAAGAGTTTTACTTGAAAGAGATTATTTTTCTCCGACGGATTATAAAGAATTTGATTTAGCAATATCAGCACTTGAAAAGCAGGTTACTAAGAAGCCAGTTGTAGGTGAGTATGATCATATGCTTGAACAAATAGAAGTCAAATGCCCTTCATGTAGTGGTATGGTTGGAATTAATAATGGTGAGGGAATAGACATATTCTTTGATTATTGTTCTGACTGTGGTCAAAAGCTTAGTAAATTGGAGGTTTAAATGCGCTACCATTACACGGATAAAGAAACAAAGGAAATTCTAAATAATCTAACAGTCTTAATCGACACACGAGAGCAGGAAAACAGACATATATTAGAATTTTTTAATAAGAAAAAAGTGAATTTTAAAAGTAAAAAGCTTGATTTCGGTGATTACAGTTTTATGCTTCCTCCGATGCCAGAGCTTGGAATAATTAAACCTTTATTTTTTGACAATGAAATAGTAGTTGAGCGTAAAGGATCATTGACAGAGCTTTCCGGGAATTTGACCAAAGACCGTGAAAGATTTGAAAAGGAGCTCATCAGGAAGCAGGGTGCAAAATTCTATTTAATGGTTGAAGACGGCAGCTGGGAGGATATTCAAAGTGGAAATTATAGAACTGAATATAATCCAACAAGTTTTTTAGCAACCTTAAATGCTTACATAGCAAGATATAAAATAGATGTTAATTTCGTTACTAAATATTATGCAGGAATGTTTATATATGCATTATTTAATTACCATTTAAGAGAAGTAATATTGAATTACAAGGGAGACCTGGAAGAAGGTGAGTAACATTGTTTGATTACGACAAAATGTTTGATGCAATTTTGCCACAATTACAAGATAAAAAGAAAAATTTTAATACAAAAGACAAGGAAAACTATAGTTTTAAATGTACTCACCATCAAGACAAGACTGCATCAGCCTATATTGCTCACAAAAGTGACGGTGGTATAGTTGCAGGTTGTCGAACATGTGGAAGCAGTTACGGGTTAAATACTTTACTTTCAGATATTGGTTTAAATAAGATGGACTTTGTAGAGAAAAGCGAGACTTATTTTAGCAAAGAAAATCTTATGAAATATATTAGAGAAGGTAATGTTGGAAATGTCACAAAAGACGGTGAAAGCTGGATCGTGGATAATGATTATGCTTTTGATAATGCTTATTTTTACAGTGATGAAAGAGGTACCCTTGTTTCTGTTAAAATAAAGTACAAGCTTGTTAATCCAGCTGCAGATAAAAAGAAAAAGAAATTTGTACAAAGAGTTATTAGAGAAAATAAAATAATTTCTGCATCTGTGGAAACAGTGGACCAATTGCCAAAGCAATATATTTATAATGCAGCAGGCGTTCAGAATGCCATTAGAAGTAATAAATATGTATATTTAGTAGAAGGTGAAAAAGACGCTGATACTTTAATTTTTAACGGACTGGTGGCAACGAGTTTTGCCACTGGTGCTGGCTCCATGTTTGATGATTATAAAAGTCAGTTAAGAGGAGCAAAGCTTGTTATTTGTAGTGACTTTGATGGACCAGGACGAAATCATGTTGAAAAAGTTAGAGAGTTTTTATTTGATGAAGTCCAAAAAATGTACATTGTTGAATATCTTCCAGAGCTCTCTAAGGTTCAAAATGATAAAGCTGATGTAACTGATTGGCTCAATGCTGGTCATACAATAAAAGAATTTACTGAATATGTGTTCGAAAGCTGCTTAGATGTCAAAAATTTTTGGAATCTTCAGGAATACAAAGATTTGGGCTATGGTATATATAAATGCAAAGAAGGCAATGCATATGATAAAAAGCAATTAACCAATTTCACAATTGATGGCATCAATATAATTAACAGAGTTGACACAGAAGAAGAGTATTTTGAAATGATTATCAGGACGCATGACAAGAAGACTCTCAAAAGGCGTGGCAGCATACTTGTTTTTAATGATGTTCGTAAGTTTAGAGATTTCCTTAATTCCTCGGACCTTGTATTCCGTGGAACTATTGACATATTGATTGACCTGAAGGAATGGTGCTTTAAATACAAAAAGCGTGATACGACGACCGCATATGATGTTGGTGGTATTAGAAATATAAATGGTAAATGGTTATTCGTAACATCTGAAGGTAGTTTTGACGGTGATTTTGTATATGACAAATCTAAAATGTATTATGACTATGATAATTTTGAAGCGTTTCAATATGTTGAACTTCCTACCAAAGAAGAGGTTAAAAAAATATATGAAAGCTTAATTAATTTCAATAAAAAAGAAATTACTTATACAACTTTAGGACATGTTGGAGCTATGCTACTGAATGGAAAATATAAAGCATTAGATATTAAGCTTAATCATCTTGCTATATTTGGTGAAGCTGGAGCAGGTAAATCGACTATAGCAGAAAAGGTAATAATGCCTTTAATGAATTACAACGTAAAAAGTAATGCAAGGGATGTTACTAATTTTGGATTTTTAAAGGAGACTTCTACTAATACTACTACTCCATTTTTTGCTGATGAATATAAGCCATCAACATTTATGCTTAAGAAAAATCAAGAATTAAGTAATTTATTCAGAAATATTTATGATGGTAATAGCAGCGTTAGAGGTAATAAAAATTTACAGACAACCAAGATCACGCCAGTACGACCATTAGTTGTTATAGGTGAGGAAGGCTTTTGGCAGGATGAAACCGCTTTAATAGAGCGTTCTAATATTATATATGCATCAAAGGCTACAAGGAACGAAGAGAGCTTGCAGCATATCAATAATTTAATAAAAAATAAAGAAATATTAAATAAATTTGGAAAATTACTTGTAAAAATTGCATTAGATACTGATGAAAGTAAATTTTTAGATTTTAGAAAAAAATGTGATAATCTTGTTGATTTCAAAGATAGAATATTTACTACATTCGCTAACACAGTTCAAGGCCTTAATATTGTTAGAATTGCTTTTAAGTATTACGGTATTGAATTAGATTTCAAGGAAGGTGTTGAATTCATAAAAAGTAATATCTGTGAAAATGTGCTTCAAAACAATGCAGAAACAAAAACTCAGATTGAAAAAATGTTTGAAATAATAGATGAAATGATTTCTACTCATGTAAATGTCAAAGATGGCATAAGAGTGGATAAAGAAAGCGGAGTTGTTTATATTTACATCCCTTATATGTATCCAATAATTAAAAAATATTTGAGGGATTTCAACCGGGAAGAAAATGTACTTGAAAAAAATGACTTCATTAAGCAGCTAAAAGGCAGTAAATATTTAATGACTGATAAAACGATGCCTGTGAGAATAAATGGAGCTGTTAAAAAAAGTTTTAAATTGAATTTAGATTTATTAGATAATTTGGGACTCGATAATATTTGCACGTTCGAGCCAATCAGCGAAGAGGATTATGAGCAGATACCTTTTAAGATGTAACCTAATTTTGAGAGATGTAACCTGCTTGTAACCTGTTTTTAGGAAAAAAAGTTACAAAAATATTTTTGAGTGTTGGGCGCTGAATGCGTTGGTATTACTATATATATATAAATATAAATTATAAATTATTATTATATTATATATACTTGTAACCTTTGTAACCTCATTAATAAGTATACCTACTTACATGTGAGACATTCTTCCTAACATAGGGTGTGTAAATTTTTTTTGAGGTTACAAAATCAAAAAGTCAAATAGACGTTGGAATATCAAGTGTTAACGCATAACTTTGACAGGTTACAAGGGTATTGCAAAAAGGTTACAGGAGGTTTTATGGACGAATTAATTAAAAAATTCAACTTAAACATAAATCGAATAAGAAAAGCAAATCAATATTTTAAAAACAACAAGGTCAATGCCAAGGCAGAACAGGAGTTGAATAACATCATTATGGATTGCAACGACATTTGTAATAAGCTCCAAGGCATGGGATTTGATTTAAATAAATTAAACATGGATATTACATAACAGGGGTGAGAAGATGGCGAAAGCTAAAATGAATACAAATACTAACGATAACGCTAAGATAATTGAATTAACAGCACAGGCTGCAGCTGAAAAAGTAGTATTGGAATTTCAAAAAAAAGGATTATTGAAAGATACTAAACAATCAGCATTTCAAAAGACTGAAATTCTTTTATATAATTATAATAGTTTCAAAGACGCTATAAAGGAAAAGCGTAAGCAAATTAAAGAAGTAAAATCATATGGCACCAAAGAAAAAAGTAAAAGCATAACTTCATTCAGTTCTGGTGGATCATTTAGTTCCAAGGATGAAGGTGAGAAAATAGATGACAAAGTTGAACAGTTGGAAAATTCAATTACAATTACAAAAAATTTAATTTCTGTAATTGATAATAGTTTAGAAAAATTGCAAGATGATCAGTACTTTGAAATTATAAAATTAAAGTACTTTGAAAAGAAAAAAGGTGAAGACATTGCGGAATATTTTAATGTTGAAACTTCAACCATTTCAAGGAATAAAAACAGACTAATTAATGTATTGAAAATATACTTATTCAGTGATGATGTAGTTAATGAATTATTTTCATAATGCAATTTCCGCGCAATTTTGGTGCTATGGACAAATCAATATTAAAGGATTATAATTGTATTATCGAAAATTCTGAAAATTGAATCATATGTCGTACGTCAGAGCAAGGATAGCACTTTTCTCAGACAAGAGCTCCGAGAGACACTCAATAAAAGGGTGTCTTTTTTATTTAACACATGTACCATGCGTACAAAGTGACTCTGATTGCGATACTCATAAGGTGTCGCTTTCTGTATTAGGTTGATGCAGCAATGCATAGGGATATTACTCATAATGTCAAGGGTGGGGACTGAGTAAATAAGAAGGTGATGTTATTAGAAAAGAATTAATAGCAGCAATTAAACAAGGTAATGAATTAAAGTTTTATAAAAGTTCTGATTGGAAAAAGAAAAGATATGACATTTTATATAGAGATCAATTCGAATGTCAGAAGTGTAAAGAGCATGGAGGTTTCAGTAAAGCTAAATGTATTCATCATAAGAAACATTTAAAAGAATATCCAGAGCTTGGACTTACTGATAATAATTTAATAAGTCTTTGCGATGCTTGCCATAATGAAGAGCATCCAGAGAAGTTGCATTTTGAAATTAAAAAGCCATTAACAGTTGAGAGGTGGTAAGTATGGGAGTATCAAGGTTAAGTGAGAAGTGTCGCAAGTGCAAGCATGTAGATACATGTAATCATAAAAGGATGGAAGCATTAGCATATATGAATGAAGTATCAGAGAATGCTGGAATAAATACTTCAGCACCTATAATGCAACCGCATGATTATAGAGATATAAAGATAGATGCTAATACTACAGTTACTATTGATTTAGAAAAATTAAAAATGAAAATCAACCAACAACTCTATGGAATGCATTTAATATAAATATTTAAAATATTATACCCCCGGTCGAAATAAAACGCATTTTAATATGTAACGTGGGAACGGTAAGGGTATCAGACAAGAGAAAGATTTTAGAAAATTAAAGATGTAGGGAGGTGTTTGACATTACTAAACGAAGTGAATTAAAGCGAGATATCTTAGACCAACTTGAAAGAAATGGAGTTTATGGAAGTCAATACACAGACCTTGTAGAAGATTATATGTCTATGTGGGATATAAAAAACAAATTACAAAAAGATATAAGAAAAAGAGGAGTTGACATTGAGTGGGATAATGGAGGCGGTCAAAAGGGTGTCAAGAAAAATGACTCATTGACGCAGCTATATAAAATCAACTCTGAGATGCTCAACATTAGAAAAGAGCTTGGACTGCAGCCAGGAAAAAATAAGGCGGTAACCAATAAAGATGAAGACGACTTGGAAATGTAGGCAGAAAGATTATCATCCTTACATAGATAATTATATTGATGATTGTCGGAGCGGCAAAACCATAGTAGGCGAAGACATATTATTAGCATTAGACATTGTAGAAGAAAAACTTAATAATCCTGATGTCTTTATTGATGTCGAGAAAACAGATAAAGCAGTTGAATTGATAGAGAAATATTTTGAAATCACTTTATTTGACTGGGAGCTTTTTGCCACAGCATTAATACATTGCTACTACAAGTCAGATGACACAGTAGTTTTTGATGAGTACCTTATAGAAATGGGAAGAGGCAACGGTAAGAATGGGTTTATAAGTCCAGTTGCTTGGTATTTAACAACACATTATCATGGAATCAAAAGCTACAATGTCGATATTATAGCTAATAGTGAAGAACAGGCAGAAACTTCTTTTGATGATGTATATAATGTTTTAGAAAACTTCAAAGATAAAATTAAGAAATTTTTTTATTGGACTAAAGAAAAAATTTTAAATATAATAACAAATTCTTATATAAAGTATAACACATCAAATGCCAGAACAAAAGATGGTAAAAGATCTGCATGTTTAATTTTTGATGAAATCCATGAATATGAAAACTATGATATGATTTCTGTTTTTACAAGTGGATTTGGTAAGAGAAAACATTCCAGAATATTTTATATAACAACGAATGGCCATGTTCGAGAGGGTGTCCTCGATGATAAGTTGAAACTGGCAAAAGATGTATTAAACGGAATTATTAAGGATTTAGGATTTTTACCACTACTTTATCACATAGATTCTGAAGAAGAAGCACTTAATCCTGAAATGTGGCATAAAGCTAATCCATCTTTAAAGTATTTGCCTGAACTAAAAAAACAGATGAATAAAGAATTTATACAAATGAAATACACTCCTTCGATTGAAAGAGATTTTTATACTAAGAGAATGAATTGGCCAAAAAGCAATGCAGAATTGCCAGTTACTGAATGGGTAAATATAGAGGCAACAAGTAAACCTCTACCAGATCTAAAAGGGAGAAGTTGCACAATAGGAATTGACTATACAAAAATTACGGACCTTGCATCCGTTGACATACATTTTAGAGATGGAGATTTAAGGTTTGATATATCTCATTCTTGGCTATGTCTTAAATCTTCAGATCTAAAAAGATTGAAAATACCATGGCAACAATGGGCCGATGAAGGAAGGTTAACTTTAGTAGATGATGTTGAAATAAGTCCTACTTTATTAACAGATTATATTATAGAAAATACCATGCATTATGATATTAAGGCAGTTGCAGTAGATGATTTTAGGTATGCATTAATTGCAAAAGCTTTAAAGGAAATTGGTGTTGATAAAGAACATAAAAATTTATATAAAGTTAGGCCTTCAGACATAATGAAAATACAACCAGTTATTGAAAGTATATTTGTAAATCATAATTTTGTATGGGGTGATGAGCCTCTTTTGAGATGGGCTACAAATAATACTAAATTAATTGCCTCTGGTAAGAAACAAGGAGAGGACAAGGGTAATTTTGTATATGGAAAAATCGAAGCAAAGAGCAGAAAAACAGATCCGTTCATGGCTTGTGTTCATGCTACTGTAATTGAAAATTTATTGGATACTGGAGCGAGTGAATATAATGACTTGCCAGTTATTACATAAAGAGGAGGTGAGAAGATGTGAGTTTAATAACATGGTTAGTAAATAGAATTAGTGGAACTACCGAACCGACAGAAGTAGAGATTAAAGAATTTTTTAATCTACAGGCCGAGGTTGTTATTAGAAATTTGGCGTTTCAAACCGCTGTTAATCTAATAGCAAATGCAATAAGTAAGTGTGAATTTAAAACATTTTACAAAAATGAAGAAGTAAAGAAACAAGAATATTATTTATGGAATATCGAACCAAACAAAAATCAGAATTCCAGCGAGTTTATCCATAAATGGATTTCTAAACTCTATGAAGAAAATGAATGTTTAATAATTGAAACAAATGGACAACTTTTGGTAGCGGATACTTTTAGTAAAAAAGAGTATGCGCTTTTTGATTGTCAATTTACTGGTGTAACTGTTAATGGATTTACTTTTAATAAAACATTTCTAATGAATGAAGTAATGTATTTTAAATTAAATAATAATGACATTAGAAAACTTATTAATGGAATGTATGAAAGTTATGGAAAATTAATTTCTTATAGCATGAATGCATATCAAAGGTCAAGAGGAACAAAAGGTATTTTCAAATATGAAACCTTGCCAGTAACCGGTACTGATGATAGAAAAGCATTTGATGCTTTAATAAATGAAAAAATCAGTAAATGGCTTGCAGGTGATAATGCAGCATTACCTTTAGGGCGTGGGCAAGAATGGAAAGAGCTTACACAGAAAACTTATGCGTCTGATAGTACAAGAGATATAAAGGCAATGGTTGATGATATTTATGACTTTACAGCCAGGGCGATTTGTATTCCTTCTGTAATGTTAAAAGGTGATACCGCAAGCTTAGGTGACGAAGTAGTGAATAATCTTCTGACATTTTGTGTAGATCCTCTGACTGATATGCTGCAGGAAGAAATCAATCGTAAGCGTTCAGGGTATGCTGGATTTAGTCAAGGTACTTATTTAGACATAGATACTAAGTGTATTAAGCATATTGACTTATTAAGCGTTTCAACCGCTATAGATAAACTTATTTCAAGTGGAGCATTCAGCATTAATGACATTAGAAAGCTTGTAAATGAAAATGAAATTGATGAAGATTATGCAAATCAACATTTTATAACTAAAAACTATGCGTCTGTAGAAGATTTGATTGCATCGTTTAATTCAGGAGGTGACGGTAATGGTTAAAATTTCTAATAAGGAGATGATCCAGCCTATTCTAAATAAATTTGAAGGAGGTGAACTAATGGCAAAAGGAATGAAATTAAACTTACAATTATTTGGAGAAAAACCAAAAACCATTTGGGAATTAAAACAAGCAGTAACTCCAGGTACATTAGAAATGTACATATATGGAAACGTACAAGGTGACTATTATGATTGGTGGAAAAATGAAGAAGTAGAAAGTGAGACATCTGCAAATCACTTTAGAAATGAACTGGCCAAATATCCTGATGTTACACAAATAGACATTTACATAAACAGCTACGGTGGCAGCGTATTTGAGGGAACAGCTATTTACAGCCAATTAAAAAGACATCCAGCAAAAAAAATAGTGCATGATGACGGTTTTATCTGCAGTGTTGCAGCTACAATTGCAATGTGTGCAGATTGGTTAATAATGCCACGTAATACCATGATGTTTATTCATAACGCAACAAATTACGCATACGGAAATTCTAAGCAGTTGAGAAAAGCAGCTGATGATCTTGATGTAATTATGCAAGGTAATATTCAGGCTTATCTTGAGAAATCAAATGGTAAGATTACAGAAGAAAAATTAATTGAGCTAATGGAAGCGGAAACATGGCTGACAGCTCAGCAGTGCTATGAATATGGTTTTTGTGATGAAGTTTTAGGACAAGAAGTTGATTTGACTGAAGCTAAGCAATTGTTGCAACAAATGAATAAAACATTAGAGCAACAATTGAATTATAACAAAGCTTTATCAGCGCAGTTTAAAGAATTAGTTGTAGCTCCTGTACAAAAAACACCTGAACCGAAAGCGCCACCAAATGATCCAGAACCACCAAAAGAAAGTAAATTTAATAGATTTTTAAATCAAATAAAAAAAAAAGAGGAGAAATAACATGAAAAAACTAAAATTACAATTATTTGGAATGAAAAACAAAGATATACTTCAACAAAGAAAAACAGATGCTTTAAATAAAATAGCACAGGCACAAAAAGACGACAACATGGAAGCAATGGCTCAAGCTTGGAATGAGCTATCAGAAATTAACCAGGAAGCAGTTATGGAAGAAGCAAAAGGTTTAATTCAAGCTGCAGATACAAATGTTTTAATTGGAAGAGGCGTTAGACAATTGACATCAGAGGAAAATAACTATTATCAAAAAGTTATTGATGCAATGAGAACATCAAATCCACAACAAGCATTAACTGATTTAGATGTTACTTTGCCAATAACAACTATTGATGCAGTATTTGATGATTTAGAAACTACTCATCCACTGTTAGATTTAATTGATTTTCAAAACACAAGTGGATTAATTGAGTTCATTGTAAATACAAATGGTGCTGAATTAGCAACATGGGGAACTTTAACATCAACTATCGTAAAAGAGCTTACAAGTGGATTTAAGAAAATCAACATGAGCTTGCATAAATTATCTGCATTCTTGCCAGTCGCAAAAAGTATGCTTGATTTAGGTCCTGTTTGGATGGATAGATATGTTAGATCGATATTAGCTGAAGCATTAGCATTAGGTTTAGAAGAAGCTATTGTAAACGGAACTGGAAAAGATATGCCTATAGGTATGAATAGACAAGTTGGTACTGGTGTTGTGGTTACTGACGGAGTTTATCCTTTAAAAGAAACTGTAGCAGTTGTAAGCTTAGATCCTGTATCCTATGGAACATTAATAGGAGGGATGGCAGTTGATGCAAATGGAAAGGCAAGAATAATTAATGAAGTAATTATGGTTGTAAATCCAACGGATTATTTAACTAAGGTAATGCCAGCAACAACTGTAAGAAGCGCTGATGGTACTTATGTAAATAATGTATTCCCATTTCCAACAAGAGTTATACAATCAACTCAACTGACTGCAGGCAAAGCAATATTCGGACTTGGTAAAAGATACTTTATGGGAATAGGCACAGCTAAAACAGGAAAAATTGAATATTCGGACGAATACAAATTCCTTGAAGATGAAAGAATTTACCTTGTAAAACTTTATGGACATGGTGAGCCACTTGATAATAAAGCATTTGTTTATGCTGATATTAGCGGTTTAGTTCCTACTATTCAAGAAGTATCAGTAAATGGAATAGTTCAAACTCAAGAGGTGGTGTAATAGATGAAAATTAGGGTAATTAGGTCTTTTGTAGACAAGTACTCTATGAAATCTAAGCCAAAAGGAACTGAGTTTGAAGTTACTGAAGAGAGGTTCAGCGAATTAACCGCTGGGCCTCGTGGTATTTTTGTAGAGGAAATTAAAGTAGAAACTCCGGTCGATCCTCCAAAGGAGCCATCTGAAAACCAAGTACCATCTGCAGATGTAAATCCAGCTGAGCCACCTAAGGAGCTGGAACCACCAAAAGAAGAAGTTATGGAAATTAATTTTGATAACATGACTAAAAAAGAATTAGTAGAATACGCAAAAGAAAAAAGTATTGAATTAAACATGGAAATGACTAAAAAAGAAATGATTGAAGTTCTGCTCAAAAAGTAGGTGATTAAATGGCTTTATTAGATGATTTCAAAGAAAAGCTAAAAATTACATGGAATGATGAAAATACAGGTTTAGAGGATAGTATTTCAAGTGGTAAAACATACATTCAATCAATAACAGGTACGACATTAGATTTTGAAGTAACTGGAGAACCTCGTACATTGCTGATTGAATATTGTCGCTATGATTATAATAATGCAATTGAATATTTTGAAGAAAACTTTGGTAGCAGGTTGTCAAGATTAGCATACATGGAAGAAATTAAAGAGTATCAAGCAGCTCAAACTGAGGTGATTTAATATGATTAAATCCAAACAGGATGCCATGAAAGATGTTGGCAAGGTTTTAAGGCAAAGAATTGATATACAAAAGAAAACTATAACTAAAGATTCTATCGGTAATCAAATTGAAGATTGGCAACCATGGAAAAGTTTTTGGATTGAAGCCAATGGATTGTGGGGGGCTGAATATTACGCTGCAGCTACTCAAAATCAAGAAAACACAGTTGAACTTACTTTGAGATATTGTAAGGATTTAGAGTTGATTAATACTTTTGAATATAGAGTTATTTTTAATGGCAAAACCTATGACATTAAAAATATAGATAATATTAAGTACGAAAATACATGGTTTAAGCTCAAAATATTGGAGCGTGGTATAAGTGGCAGTTAAAATAAGCTATCACGATTTAGGATCTCAAATAGTAAGCCAAATTGCTGGTGCTTGTAATTACGCATCTGATGTTGTTGATGCTGCAGGTGAGGAAGTTTCTAAGGAAATGGTAGAAGAATTAAAAGCTACTTCTCCTGAGCAATTTGGTAAATATAAAAAAGCCTGGACATATACAAGAACAGGCTATTGCAGTTATAAGGTCCATGTTAAAAAACCGCACTATAGATTAACTCATTTACTTGAAAAAGGACATGCTCTAAGAAATGGTGGAAGATCTAAAGCAATACCACATATAGAGCCTGTTGAAAGAGTATATGTTAAGAAATTTAGAGAAAAGGTAGAGGAGGCGTTTAATCTATGATGAATTTACAAGAGTTTTTAGAACAGACAGGTTTACCAGTAGCTTATCATCATTATGAAAACCCTCCTAAATTGCCTTATGTGGTTTATTTATTTAATGACAGTGATAATTTTGGAGCTGATGATAGAGTATATAGCAAAGCTGACGACTATGACGTTGAGTTGTACTCTGACATCAAGGACCCAGTGACTGAAAAGATATTGGAAGATCTATTTGATGAATATGATATTTACTACGAAAAATCGGAAGAATGGATTGAAAGTGAAAAAATGTATGAAGTAATTTATGAAATATAGAGAAGGAGAAAAACATGAATAAAGTAAAGTTTGGATTAAAAAACGTACATTATGCTGTTATTACTGAGTTAAACGGTACAGTAAGTTATGGCTCTCCAAAACATGTTCCTGGTTCTGTTAATTTGGTGCAGAATGCTGCAGGTGAAACTGTAACATTTCATGCAGATGACATGGCATATTTTGAGGAAGACACGAATAACGGCTATGATGGAACTTTGGAAATGGCATTGATACCTGATACATTTAGAGTTGATGTTTTAGGGGATGAAATAGATACAAATGGAGCATTGATTGAAAATGCTAATGCAACAACTAAGAAAATTGCATTGATGTATGAATTTACAGGTGACATTAACAAGATAAGACACGTAAACTACAATGTAAAAGTTTCAAGACCTAATATTGATGGTTCTACAAAAACAAATACTAAAGAGCCAAAAACTGAAACTATGAACATTGCTGTAAGACCTGCAATTGATACTAATGATGTTAAGTCTAAGTTAGAGCAAGGGAAAGCTGGTTATGACACATTCTTTAGTGCTGTATATCTTAAAAATGCTGCTATTAACACAGTAGCTCAAGCAACTGCATCATTTAGTAAAGCAGCTCCAGCTGATTTAACTATTGATTCAACTTCAAGTGATGGCACTAATAAGGTTAAAAATGTAATGCTTGATGGTGCAAATATAGGTGGTGTAAACTTAACGCCTACTGGTGTAGATGTAACGATTAAGAGTACATTTATTTCAACTGTAGCAATAGGAATACATGTTATTACTGTTGAATTTGAAAAAGGAAATGCAGTTACTGTAACATTGACTGTAACAGCTTAGGAGTGATTATATGTTAAGTAAAATAGTGAATATAGATGGTAGAGAGGTAGAGTTTAAGGCCTCTGCCTCTACTCCTCGTTGGTACAGGCTTAGATTTAGACGTGACATCATGCAGGACATGGTGAAACTTAAAAAGGCTTATGTAATTAATCAGCAGGAAGGCGCTGAATTTGAAATAACTGATTTAGAAATATTTGAAAATGTTACTTATGTCATGGCAAAACAAGCTGACAGTTCAATTCCATCTGATATAAATGATTGGCTTGACCAGTTTAATATGTTTTCAATTTATGAAGTATTGCCAGAAATTTTGGAACTATGGTGCCTTAATGAAGAAAGTCAAATAGAGTCAAAAAAAAACTTGATTCAAGTAGCAGGGAGTTAACTACTCCTCTTTTTTTATTGCGTTGCACTGAGCTTGGACTTACAATGGTTGATTTGGATTATTTAACTATCGGATTAGTAACTGATATGCTGATTGAAAGAGCTAATGATAAATATGAATATGATGATGAGGATATTGTAAGAGAAGCAACACAAGCTGACTTTGACAGGTTTTAGGAGGTGAGATTATGGCAGGAAAAATAAAAGGAATTGTAATTGAAATAGGTGCTGATACCAAACCCCTTGAGAAAGCCTTGGATGGTGTTAATAAGAAGTCTAAAGATATACAAGCTGAACTTAGACAAGTCGATAGATTATTAAAATTAGATCCAAAGAACACTACTTTAGTTGAACAAAAGCAAAAGCTTTTAGCGGAGGCAGTTTCTAATACCTCTGATAAATTAGAAACTCTAAAGGATGCAGAAAGACAGGTTCAAGCTCAATTTGCTAAAGGTGAAATAGGTGAGGACCAATACAGAGCCTTACAAAGAGAGATAATCTCTACTGAACAGAATTTAGAGAGCTTAGAAAAGCAAGCAAAACAAAGCAATTCGGCTATTAAAGGATTTGCTGATGCTGGAGATAAACTTACTTCAATAGGAAAGAAAATGTCTGTAGTATCTGCAGGTATAGCTGCAGGGGTGGGAGCTGCTGCAAATTCTGCTTTAGAAAGTGCTGACAACTTAATTAAATTAGCTGACCAGACAGGACTGACTACTACAGAATTGCAAGAATTACAATATGTTGGTGGTCAAGTTGGTGTTGAACTTGACACAATAGCAGGAGCTCAAGCTAAGTTAACTAAAGCTATGTCAGGTGCCAGAGATGGCACAGGGGCACAAGCTGATGCTTTTAAAACATTAGGAATTTCTGTAACTGATGCAAACGGACAACTAAGAAACGCTCAAGATGTAATGGGTGAGACTTTAAATAAACTTAATGGTATAGAAAATGAAACTGAAAGAGATGCTTTATCCATGGCCATATTCGGCAAATCTGCAATGGAACTCAATCCATTAATGAAGTTAGGGGCCGACGGAATAGCCGAAATGAAACAAAATGCTCACGATATGGGTATTGTTATGGATGAGGAAACAATCGCATCTTTAGATAACTTTGGTGACTCTATGGAAGGATTAAAATCAGTTTCTATAAGTGCCATAGGTGAAGCTTTAACACCATTTATAGAAAAACTTACTGATATGGTTAATTGGTTCGCAAATCTTGATGGTGGAACTAAAAGTGCAATATTAACTATATTAGCGATAGTTGCAGCATTAGGTCCTTTGTTAATGATTATAGGCTCTATTTCAACTGGAATATCCGTATTGATACCTATTGTAGGTGGCGTGATTGCTGCCTTTAGTGCAGGTGGAGTTGCAGCAGGTGTATTAGGTACGGCATTTACAGTTTTAACAGGGCCAATTGGATTAGCAATTGCATTTATTGCAGCGTTAATTGCTATGGGTGTTAAGCTATATAAAAACTGGGATGCGGTTAAAGAATATGCCGATTCTTTAAAAGAAAAATTAAAAAACATGTTTGATTTTAAATGGAACTTACCAAAAATTAAATTGCCACATTTTAATATACAAGGTCAATTTAGTCTTAATCCTCCAAGCATTCCATCATTTGGGGTTGATTGGTATAAAACAGGCGGAGTATTTACAAAGCCAAGTGTTATAGGTGTAGGTGAAGGTGGAGAGCCTGAAGGGGTATTTCCTTTATCGTATTTAAAAGGTTTATTAGGCAGTGGCGAAGGTGGAGCCTCAACTGTAAATCATACAGGCACTATCAGAGTTGAAGGTGTGAGCAATGAGGGACAACTAATAGCTGTTAAAAACATAATCGTGGATGAAGTTGTAAGAGATAACAGGCGTATGCCAAATAGACCAAGTTTGTATTAAGGAGGAAAATATTATGAAATGGGGAACAACTGAATTAAATGTAATCAAAGATTCATATATACCTCCTTTTGCAAAACCTAAGTTGAATGTTATTGAGATTTTACCAGGAGCGGATAATACTGCTCCGTCTTCTATTATACAACAAGGTGGAAGGGGTAGGTATCAAGTAAGTTTTAATGGTTTTGTCAGAAATAATACAGAATATCAAGCATTATTAGATGACACTATAAATTTAACAGAAAGAACCTTTGATGGCGCAGATGGATTTACCATGAATATGATTATTTCTGATTTCACTCCTACTAAAAGAAGTTTATTTCCATTGAAAATAGAATACAGCATGACATTGATGGAGGTGTAGCTATGAGGGAGATACCAAGCGAAGTAGCTACACTTCTAAAAAGTAGGTCCATGATTGGCGCAAATAGGCCAGCTTGCGAGGTTACAGTTGAGGGTATGAGTAATGGCTCTATTAATTTTGAAAGCTTAGGAGATACAGTTTTTTCACCTCTTGGCACTCCAATTACAAACACTATGTATGCAAGCTCTTGCGAGTTGGCAGATGGTAGAATATTGGTCGTCTGGGTTGACGGAACATCTATAAGACAAGGCTATGCAGCAAGTGCTGAAACTTTGTTCGCTAATGATTGTTTAACAAATAAAACAGACTTATTCACAGGGCTTAACACTGCAACATCAATTCTTTGTGAAATAGATGCAGGACTTTTTTTATTAGTAGCTTGGAAACAACAAAATGATGATAAGGTAGCTAAATCCTTACTTTATAAAAGTGCTTTAGGCGATGGCTCTGATTGGACCTTACATTCAACTATTCAAAGTTTAAATTGGTCAACAGCGACAGATCCATTAGGTACTCAAAGAGGCATGACAAAGATTTTTAAAATAGGTAGTCGGTATATTTTGCAGTGTCCTTATTTTTACATCAATGGATCTGGTTGGATTTTATCGCAATATGGTATTTATGACTCAACCGATTTGATTTCATGGATATTAAAATTTGCTATTAATACAAGGGCTAATGGTAATTTTAATAGTGGTTGCAGTTCAACGTTTGTCGAAATTGACAATGTTACATATTGGGCAATGTGGTCAAGTTATGGGGGTCAGAAAATGAGTTTGATTAAATCCACTGATGGATTTAATTTAAATCAATCAACTGTTTATACAATATCAACGGATCTAAATCCGTATTATGATGTAGCTCCTTATAACTCATGCTCTTTATATTTTGATGATGATAGATTTTTAATAATAGGCTCTCAAAAAATAGCATCGCATGAACGGCTAAATATATGGGGTTGCCCTAAAACAGACATAGGAACTCCGACTAACTATATTATTTATGCTCAAACAGCAATAAATTCTCTTTTTCAATCCTCCAATGTAGGACAATTTTTAGAGATATTTGCAAATGGCAAGATTGTAATATGGGCTGAAGATATTATTTTAGGAATAGAAACGAATAAAATCATCAGTATACCTGTTAAAACAATAGGTATAAATAGAAATAAAAATATGGCAGGAAGTCTTAGTTTAGCAATAGACAATAAAAACGGTGAGTGGTCGCCTGATAATACAGTTAATCAAAATGTCCTATTTCCAAACAAAGAAATAACAGTTAAGCAAGGATATGGAATAAATTTAATTAATACATTTCAGGGTTTAATTGACAGAATAGAGATGACTACATTTCCGCATGAATTGAAATTATTGGTTAGGGATAAATTAAAACTTGCTCTTGACCAAACAATTACATGGACAGACGGCGTAACTCATGTAATTTTATTCCAGTCACAGCCTGTAGAAACAATATTTACAACTCTATGTGGTTATGCAGGACTAACAATAGGAACGATAGAAACAACTGGACTAACTATAACAAAAACTTTTAGTTGGGAAACTTATGCGGATTGTTTTAGTTTTTTATCTGAATTAGTAGGATTTGAATATGGAGCAGATGAAAACGGATTGATTTTTTTTAGAAAAGATACTACACCTGCAATACCTACAATTGCTTATGAATTCAAAGAGGGCGAAGATATAATATCATTAGGTTATACGATTGATGACAATGATTTGTATTCAAAAGTTGTTGTGTATGGCAAAGATACAAATGACAATGTGTTATTCGCTCAAAAAGAATATTTATCTAAGGATTATTACAATGTATTGCCTCAAAAAGTTATGAAAATTGATGTTTCTGAAGCAAGCACAGTTGAACAGTTACAAGCTATTGCTGACAGGACAGAAATGTTAATGAGAAGTAGAGTAAGAGAAGTAAGTTTTGCATCATTAGCCATTCCGTGGTTGCAAGTCGGAGACATTATAAGGGTTACAGAAAGTAGCTCAACTATAAGTGAGTTATACAGGGTTACTGATTTATCAACAAGTATGGATAGCAGTGGATATACAATGCAAATTACTTGCTATCATCATAGTGTGTGAGGTGATTTATGAATTTAAGTAAGGTTTTAAAACAGAAAAGAGATGAAGAAGACAGGTTAAGAAATAGAAGTCCCCAGACTGTTTTTACTGAAAATATAGCAGGTGAACAAAATTATAATAATATAGATAGCTTTTTAAAGACTTCAAACATAAAGCAAGGTACAAATGTAACTATAGACATAGTTGGTAAAGATATAACTATCAATGCAAGTGGTGGCGGTAGTAGTGCAAGTGGGGCATTTGACTTCGGTAAAATTACAGATGCAACAACTACGGTTCAAGATTGGGGTGGTTTGGTATGAGTAATCAAGTGCAATTTAGGAGAGGGACAACAGTAGATCATAGTACGTTTACGGGAGCGGAAGGCGAAATTACGGTAGATACTACAAAAAAGACTTTGGTGGTACATGATGGAGTTACAGCAGGAGGAGCTCCATTAGCGAAAGAAGCTGCAGTATTACCTGCTGGTGGTTCTGTGGGGCAAGTACTTAAAAAAAATTCAACTGATAACTATGATGCGAGTTGGGGAGATGCTGGAAGTAGTGCAGTTGAGAATTGGATTACTCCAACATTTCAAAATAATTGGGTTAATTATGACGCTGTAAGTTTCGGAACTGCAGGATATTTTAAAGATTTATCAGGAGTAGTACATTTAAGGGGTATGGTAAAAAGCGGAACATTAAACACTGCAATATTTACTCTGCCAATTGGATATAGACCTGCTTATGTTGAAATTAATCCGACAGTGGCAAATGGAAGTTTAGGTCGAGTTGATGTACTCCCAAATGGAGCGGTTTATTTAGTGACAGGAAGTAATGCAGCAGTTACTCTTGCTGGTATATCGTTTAGAGCTGCTTAGGAGGTAGTGTATGAAATTTGTTAGGAAAATAGACGAAAACGGAATGTTTATTGAAGATACATTTGTTGAGGAATTAACAGAATTCACAATAGAAACACCATGCCCACAAGGGTTTTATAATCCACGTTGGGACGGTGAAAAATGGGTTGAAGGAATGTCACAAGCTGAAATTGATGCAATTAAAAATATGCCTACTGAACAACCGCTGGAAATAAGAAACAGAGCAGATATTGATTATATAGCTATTATGACAGGAGTTGATTTATAATTGTACGATAAAATTAAATACTATTATGATAATGGATTATGGAGTATTGATAGAGTTTTTAATGTAGTTGGAAAAGCTATAACAGAACAAGAATATCAACTTATTACAGGATTTGTATATCCTGCTATGAGTTGATGAATAGAGGTGAGGGATGACGGAATATATTGAAAAAGCTTTTACCGGTTTAAAGCCATTTTGGGGAGCAATATTAGCATTTTTAAGTTACATTTGCTTTCCAGACAAGGCTTTTTTTTATGCAATGATGGCGGTAATTGGTGCGGCATTGTTTGACATAGTAACAAAATCAGTTTGTATTTGTAAAAATAATGGTGGCTATAGTAATGCGGTTAAGACTCATAAATTATTTAGTAAAACTTTATGGACTGGGACTGTTACTAAGATATATGCTTATAGCGTTGTTTGTATTTTGACAGGATTAAGCTATCGTGTAATTTATATACAAGAAGCTGGCATAGTCCTTGGCTCTTTTGTTTATAGCGTTATGTTCATGAGAGAATTTCAATCTAATATAGAAAACTTAGTAGAAGCTGGTGCAGATTTGAACTGGCTTCTTTTATTTTCTAAGAAGAAAAATAGGGACTTGATGAAGGACTTGGAAGGGGTGGAAGAGGATGAAAATATATGATGGCGAATATAAAGTAACATCTTGGTTTGGACCTCGACTATTAGCAAATGGGGACAAGCGGACACATAAAGGTATTGATTATGTAGGGCTTACCTCTAAAAATTTATTAACTGTAACTGATGCAACTGTAATAAGTAGCCAAATTATAACTGACAAAAGCAATTTGACTTGGGAATATGGCAATTACATAATCTTTGATGATGGCTACGGGTATACCTTTAGATATTGTCACTTATCCAAAAGGCTTGTAAGCAAAGGTGATAAGGTTAAAAAAGGACAATTAGTAGGTGTCGAAGGTTATACAGGCTATGTATATCCACCAGATGTGAGAGGTAGTCATTGCCATTTTGAAGTTAGAAATTCTAATAATGAGCCAATTAATCCTATGGACTATTTTGAAATTTTACAAGCAAGAGAGGAAGGAATTAAAATCATGGCAGAAATAAAACGATATAAAAACATTAAGGATATGCCTGAATGGATGCAAGCTTACGTTAAAAAGTGGGTTGAAAAAGGTTATATAAAAGGTAACGACAAAGGAGAGTTGGATTTCTCCGAGGACATGATTAGAGTTTTAATAATCGCAGAAAGAATGCAGGGAGGTAAATAACATGAACAATGTAACTTATCAAATATTAACATTAGTATTTTCTATATTGAGTTTGGTTTTAACATATTTCTTTGTCCCATGGTTAAAAGCAAAGATAGGCAATGAGAAACTTGCAAATATAGAAATGTGGGTTGATGTAGCAGTAGCAGCAGCTGAACAGATATTTAAAGCTGCAGGAACTACTGGACAGGGTACTGCTAAAAAGATTTATGTAATAGAATTTTTAAAAGGTAAAGGAATTACAATAACGGATCAAGAACTGGATGCATTAATCGAAGCTGCAGTATTTGAAATTAATAAAGCAAAGAACTTACTATTTACAGATTTAGCGAATCAAGAATAAATAGGGGGTGATCCTTTATCTATAAAAGGTGATGATGCCTTTAAGAAATTAGAACCAGGCTTAATTGCCTGGTCTTTTTTTATTTGTCGAAAATTTGTTCTTGCATTAATTGTCGAATATTGCTATAATGTAAAAAAGGTTATCTCCCCCGATAACCTGGGATATTCCCCAATACCCCTTTTATGCATGGTCCTTAGTGGACCTCTTTTTTTGTTTAAATTTCAATAAAATCAACGTCATAAAATCGATTTTAACGCACGAAAAACAAGACTTAATGTGTTTATACCTGTTGATTTTGCAATAAAAACTACTCTTCTGCTTTTGTTACTGTTACATCTTCTAAAATGTAAAAATTATTAAAGACTCCCAAAACTTTATATTTAAAGCTTTCTGAATCAATTGTATATAGACTATAAAATTT
>JAQSXU010000140.1 GCA_029256485.1 Clostridiaceae bacterium | reverse complement strand
AACAACTCAATCCATATTTCATATAAATGATGAGAAAATTTTTATATCAAAGGAGGAAATGGAATTATTCTTCATTTCAAATGCACTTCCAAATTCAGATTATGGAAACATCCCACTATCTTTTGCAAACCATATGAGATATTGTACTGAAAATAATATTATCTCTCCATTTACTGTTGGGCAAATGCTTAGCTTAGAAAATGTAAAAAAAGCCAATTATAATTTATATAGCTTTTTTTATACAAAAATTTCAGAACCATTAGCAGAAAATAATTTATATAAAAAAGATGCAGGTAACTATTTAACTGCTTACCATACAACTGGATATGACTCTATAGGAGAAACCTATTTAAAAATTCTTGACTTTGCTAATGAAAATAATTTAAATTTAGGTGAGTATTTTTTTGAAGACGTGATTTTAGATGAATTGTCTGTATCTGGTTACGAAAACTTTGTTATAAAAACTTCCATCTTAATAAATAATACGTAATCCAGATACTGTTCTTTAATGAAATATATCTTGCCCATTCAACCCTTGCTTTTGGAACTTTATCAGATAAAGTTCCAAAAGCGAAATCTAAAATTGCATAAAGAATAACCTTATTAATTTAGAAGCATTAATTTATACTATGAACACTGTAGCAACTAAAATGACTTCAGAAGAGATAGTTAAAAGCATGTAGCACTTAACTAACAAAGATTGCTATTCAATTTATTAAAATATATATTATTAATCTAGACATTCTCTATTAACAGCAATAACATTTATGCTTATCGCCTCTAATTATCTTATATTTTCTAATAATTCATAAGCACTAGCTATATAGTAATGCCTTCCATTTGCACTAGTTTCTAGTTTTGATAATGTTAATAATCCTTCAGCTTTTAATTGCTTCACAGTCTTACTTTCCTTATCTGCAGCTATCAGCAAGTCACAAAGTTCAATTGCCCACTGTACTTCACGATTTTCTAAAGATTTTTTTATTTCTGCTAATACTTTTTCTATGCCACCTATTAGGTCTATCATTTTTATTGCTTGTTCTTTAGGTGGTAATTTATTCAAATTTGTTGGATTGCCATCAAACCATCCAATATATCCATTAAAAATACTGCGAACAGACCATGCTACTGTACCATAAAATTCTCCTAAGTATGGGAGACTTGCTAAATTTTCAGGTAACTTTATGATACTTGCAAGTTCATCTGCTGTTAATCCTTTATTCATACCTTTTAGTGTCTCTTCAAGTACATAATTAACTGCATTTCTAAAGTTTAATAAAACTTCTTGTACAGTATTTCTTCCAATTAAAGGTTTAGTATGGCCTGGTAAAACATATTCTGCTTCATATGATAATATTAAGTCAAGAGTTTCAACCCAAGCATTTACATCTCTGTATTGACTGCCGCGAAGCGCATATAGATTTGGCCAGCAGCCGTAATAATTATCACCACAACAGATGACTTTACTATCTGGTATCCAAATAAACATCTGGTCATCTGTTTCTCCAACTGCTGATATCATTTCTATGTTGATTCCATCTATGTTACGGATCACTTTTTCTTCATTATAAATTGTTGTAGCAGGTACAAATGCATATTTTCCTTCTCCAACTGTAAATCCCTCACGAATCCCAATTCCTTGAGAAATCACCTCTTCATCTGTTAACTTATATCCAAATTGATAAGAAGCTCGCTTGCTAAGTATATCATTCAATTCAGACGTACGACCAAGCACTGGCCTCTTTGGTGCAAATGCTATAATTTCAGGATTTGTATCACTAAAAGCTGCTGCACCTCCGCGATGGTCCGGATGACCATGAGAGAAAATAATAGTTTTTACTGGTTTATCAGTGATCTCAGCTATTAACTTCTTAAGTTTTTCAGCTCTTACGTCTGTATCAAGAGTATCAATTAAAATAACTGAGTTTTCAGCTTCTATAATAATTGAATTGCTATGTGCGTGTCCCATGACATGATAGATACCATCTACAACTTTTGTAACAGTCTTTGGATATGCAGTATCTGAAAAATATTTAAGTAATTGCTCACCATTTTCATTTAACATCTTTAGCACCTCATCTTATTATTTTTAGATTATCAATGTTTATCTTTCCCTTATACTCATTCTAACTGTATACATTGCAATAGTAAATAAGGCACTATAATGTACCCTTGTTACTTTTTTGTAACCTACAACATAGAAATATTATTTTTTATAAATAATAAAAGCCTCTAAACTACACTAATTAGTTTGAAGCTTTTACTATAATCAATAATTAAAATTTAAATTAGTTGATATATATTTACTAGTTTTCTATAAATTTCATTATCCAAATCTTTAAACACGTTAAATATAACCCTATCTATCTTCGATTCATTTTTATTTAAAAATTCTATAACTGTTTCAATTGCAATTTCAGCCGCCCTTTCATTTGGAAAATGAAATTCACCTGTAGATATACAGCAAAACGCTATAGTTCTGACCTCATTTTTCACCGCACACTCTAAACATGACCTATAACAAGAACGTAAATCCTCTTCAAGTACCGTTGTTAATTCATGCCTTACAATAGGTCCAACAGTATGTATCACATGTTTGCATGGGAGATTATATGCTTTTGTTATTTTTGCTTTTCCTGTTTCTTCTTCATGTCCTTGCTGCTCCATTATTTCATTGCATTCATCTCTAAGTTGTACTCCTGCTATTGAATGTATAGCATTATCAATACAACCGTGACATGGTGCAAAACAACCAAGCATCTGGGAGTTAGCAGCATTAACAATTGCATCAATTTTAAGCCTGGTTATATCCCCTTGCCATATTGAAATTTTATCTTTAAATGTCAAAGATAAATAAGGATATTCATCTTTTAAAGTTTGTATCTCATCAATGATCACAGTACCTTTTTCATTAACTAAATTTGATAAATACTCGTCTTGAACTTTCAAAAATTCTTCATTTATTTCTGTTGGCCTTCTTACATTCATAAGGGATCGTAATAATCTTGTTTGTTCTAAATAGGAATCAGGTACTTCCAGCTCTTTATATCTATCATCCTCATTTTTTAATTTATTTATTAAATAGTGTACTCTTTCTGATTGATTCATAACATTAACACCAACTTTCTATTAAAATAGTGTTATTTGATTATCTATAAAACTTTCCTGCTTAGCTTCTTTTACTATATCACCATTTATATTTCCGCCAATTAAAAAAGGTGATTTTGGATTATGCAGTTTCATATTATCTATTACTGTTTTTCGATCATAATTTGCATAGCAATATATACAAGCATGTCCACACGTATTATATACTCCAATATCATTTCCAAGGACGCAACTGCAAGCTCCTCTAGTTGATTTCTTTTCACGAATTTTCAACTTAGCCCCTATTGCTTTTTCAATTACTGGTTTTGTCATACACCCACTGCAATCAACACCATACTTTGATAATTCTTGTCCTTCCACGCACGTTTTAATTTTAATATCGTATTTTTTCCCTATACGTACAAATTCACTTGAAATTGTATTACGTTCCTCACTTGTAACTGCTTTTACTCCTGGAAAATTACGTTTTGTTTTTTCATATAAGTCTATAAAACTAATAACACAATCATGAGTATACCCTGAAAGTGTAGCCGCCATGTTTTCAAAGTTATCAATATGACTTTTTAAAGTGTATCTATCTGTAATAAAAATCGGATCATATCTCCATCCAATCTTTTCAGCACCTATAATATCAGAAAGTTTTTTAAAGTCTTCCATTACTTTTTCTTTGTCTGGTACATTCGGCTCAATTTCCTTCCCATAAGGAGTAATTGTCACAAACCAAAACTGTCTAAAGGCCTCAATTTCATTCATCCTTGGAAGCATTGGTGCTGGATTTTTTGTGCAAAAAGACAAACAATCAACTACATCTGGTGCTAGTCTATATTTCATTACCTGATTCTTATAATAAGGATTCCTCACATAAACATATCCTTCTTTAATTCTGTTAAAAAACCATTCACTAAAATAGGCAGGAATATCTGTCCTACAACCTGTATTTATTATCATATATTACTTATTACCTCCGTCATATCTTCTTCAAATGAAATTGTTTTATTTTCATTTTCTACTGATCCCTCTGGATAATCTCTATTTAATCTTATAATTGTTGCATTAGGATTTACATATGTCATTTGTTCAAAAGGATAACGAATGATTGTAGGAGTGTTAAAGCCTACTCCTAGTTCTATAAACACCACATTTTTATTTTGAAGCTCTTTTAAAAAAGAGCTATAATTATCACATGCTCTATCCCAAGCTTCATCTTGAATAAAATATTGGTCCTTTCTTACATTAACATCCATTTCACCACCACACACTGGGCATTTTGGTACAAGTTCTGATGGAATCTTACAATCATTTGTCTGTTTAAGCATTTCAGAAACAAGAATTTCATTATCATATAGTTTAGAATGACAACCTTTTGCGCATTGTATATATCCATAATCTCCTTGTGTCGCAAATATCTTTTCATCTGGAAATCCAGCTTTCCAAAACTGATGTTCAACATTTGTTGTTAAAACAAAATACTTTTTTTCATTTACCAAGTTATAAAGCTTCTTATATAACTCTGTAGCAGTTGTTTCATATCTGTTAAGTGATATATGTCTAGCCCAATAAGCCCATTTCTCTTCTAAAGTTTCAAATAGATAAAAACTCGAACTGTATAAATCCTCCATTCCATATTTTTCAATAAAATCTTGGAATCTATCCGTAAATCTCTTACCTGAATACTTTAGTCCTGCAGCATCTGATAGCCCAGCACCTGCTCCAATCAAAATATATTCTGCATTTTCTATGGCTTCGCTAGCTTCCTTTATACGTTCTTTATAATTTTTCATATACATCACCTATTCTTTATTATACTGGTTATTATTTTACTAAAACAACTATCTTTCCATTTGCTTTATTTTGCTCCATCAATATATGAGCCTTTGAAATCTCATCCAATGTAAACACTTTTGAAATAAGCAGTTTTAAATTGTGTTGCTTTATGAGATTATATATTTCATCCATAATTTCTTGTGTTGGATAATTACTATAAAATGAAGATAAATATACTCCATTTGGTATTGCTTTAATCACATCAAAGTCATTAGCCGTACCACCTCCAAGCTGACCAGTTGAACATATAATTCCATGTTTCCTTAATAATTTTGAAGTATGCTCAATTGCTGAAGGTCCAACTAATTCCAATACTTTTGTAATCCCATCAGGAAACATATTTTTCACTTGCTTAGACAATGTCCCATCGTCCAACATTGCAAAGTCTGCCCCTATTTCTTCTAAAAATTCAAATCTCTCTTCT
Organism: Clostridiaceae bacterium; assembly: GCA_029256485.1. The sequence continues at coordinate 3,037 of JAQSXU010000140.1, read as the reverse complement.
TTTCTTGTTGTTCCTATTACTGTGCACCCAATTGATTTTGCTAACTGTATAGCTGCAAATCCCAATGCACTTGTAGCTGCATGAATTAAAACAATATCGTCTGATTGAATCTGAAGGCATTCAAATAATGACCCATAAGCTGTAAAAAATGTTTCAGGAATTGCTGCCATTTCTGTCCAATTAAGTTCTGTATTGGCCTCAAATACATGGCTAACTGGTAAAAGAACATATTCTGCATAGCTTCCATCAAAACTTCGTCCCATGCCTCCCATTAAAGCTACAACACGCTGTCCAATTTTGAAAGCACTGTCAGATGGTTCTACTATTTCTCCAGCACATTCTATTCCTGGTATTCTTGGTAATTTAATATAGGGAGCATCAGCTTCATACATTCTTAAGCTAACTTCAGCACGATTAATGCCAAAGGCCTTTACTTTTACAAGAACCCATCCAGGTTTAACTTCTGGAATAGGCACCTCCTTTATAATCATTTCCTCTGCCTTACAAGTTTTTTCAAGTACAACTGCTTTCATATTAATTACCACTCCTTTTAAATTTCTTTCCAACATTGTGGATCTGCTGCATAAGAATTATGTGTATATCCATAAGCTACAGCTGGACATCCTCTACAAAATCTTAACAATTCGCATTTTGAGCATTTCTCAAACTTATCATATTCTCTAAACTTATCCATCTTTTCACCTAAGAAAATCTCTTTCATACTTTCTACAAAAGCATTTCCAACTACGCTCTCCATTCTTCTACAAGCATAAACATTACCACTCGGTAAAATAGTCATATGGCAATTTGCACAATTGCAACCAGCATAGATTGTATTTTCATCTAAATCTTCTGGTATAGTATATAATCCCTTTTCATATAGGAATAACGTCCACAAATGATCTTTTAAATTAAAAGTAGTCTCAGAATCTTTATACTCCTCAAACTTTCTCCAAATCACCTCAAGAAACTCCTTATATTCCTTAGGTTCAATATGCATAGTGCTCTTTTCAAGGCTTGTTGGGCAATATCTTGCAAATGCAAATATATCAACATTATTTTTAACCACAAGATCTATTATTCCAGGCATCTCTTCTTTATTTGTTTTTGATACTGTTGTCATTATTGCGCACTTAATCCCTGCATTTCTGATATATTTTATTTTTTCTATAGTAGTATCAAAGGAGCCTGGCTTTCTTATAGAGTCGTGAGTTTCTCTAAGACCATCAATAGAAAGCTGATACTTGTCACATCCGTAATATCTTAATTTTTTGCAAACCTCATCATTTAAATGAAATGGATTTCCAAGTATTCCAAAAGCAATATTATTTGCTTTGAACATCTCTAATATTTTCCAAAAATCCTTATGTAAAATTGGATCACCACCGGTAATATAAAAGTATGGGATTCGATTTAATTTTTTACACATATCCGTGCAGTTTTTAAATACTGCTTCTATATTTTCATAGGACATCTCTATAATAGGAATATTATTATTTTCTGAAAAAATGTAACAATGCTGACAACGCTGATCACAAGTATCTGTGATATGCCATTGAAATGCAAAATATTGTTCCATTATTATTCACTCACCTTTCTCATATTCATAATCTGAAATTTATCTAAATTATTAGCATATTTAACATTTACTCATCTTAAATGAAGTAATATTATTTTCTCGATTTATTATTCATTAATTTTTAGTTGATTTATTCCGTCTCTATTTATATAATAGTTGCATAAGTTTTAGCAGTAAATACGGCACTTTAATGTGCCCAGGTTACATTTTCGTAACCCTATGCTTAAAAGGAGGAGATTATTACATGGTTGTTGATAAAGAGCTACCTCAATGTCCTGTAGCAACTGCTGTTGGCGTTATAGGCAACAAGTGGAAACTATTGATTTTAAGAAATTTACTTACAGGACCTAAGCGTTTCACAGACTTACTTAATGGTATTGAAAACATCAGCAAGAAAGTATTAACTGAGAATCTTCGTGCTTTAGAAGATGATGGTATTATAAATCGTAAAGTATATCCAAATGAAATTCCTATTAAAGTTGAATATGCCTTGAGTGAAATGGGTGAAACTCTTAGATCTATTTTCGATATTTTAACTGATTGGGGAAATAATTATAAGGAATTTGTTAAAAACACCGCAGAGAAATAGAAAAGAACGGACAAGTTAAGTCCGTTCTTTTCTAAATTAGTAGTTGCTGCACTTGCAGAAATACTAGTAACATATCTACCAAACATAAAATTTACTGTTATCATAGCTGTTATAATTTTTCTTATCCTAATAAACATACATTAAAATATGTTAAATATTTTAATCATTAATATATTTTTCATATAATCACTAATTTTGTATAAATTGTAAACTCGAAGTTAACAGGTACTAATTTAATTCAATAAACAGTAATATCCTCGATAAAGAAATTTCTAAATCGAGGATACCATATTTTTGCTTTGCCAGATATTATTTATCTCCAGCACCACAAGCTGAACCACATGCACTTGGTTTTGGATCTTTACCGTCATCACCTGCACCGCAAGCTGAACCACAAGAGCCACTAACTGCAAATGAAGCTTTACCAGCATTTAAATAACCTTGAGCGCTTCTTCTTCCAGAAAATGAATTATTTCCTGACCATGCATTTAACATATTAATTTTAGTCATTATTTTCACCTCACTCTCAATATAAACCTTGAGACTGTACAATTAATAAATTTTAGTTGTTTTGTTTGCCTCTATTTATATGATAGGTGTATAAGCAATAACAGTAAATACGGCACTTTTATGTGCCCTTGTTACTTTTTTGTAACCATTAATTAATTATTATAATCGTAAACGTCAAATTCCCTGTTTTTATAGTAATATTTACGATCTTCTTCTGTAATCTCACGAATAACTTTAGCTGGGTTTCCTACTACTATCACATTATCTGGAATATCTTTAGTAACTACACTTCCTGAACCTATTACAACATTGTTTCCAATATGAATTCCAGGGTTTATAACAACACTTCCCCCTACCCA
>JAQSXU010000139.1 GCA_029256485.1 Clostridiaceae bacterium | reverse complement strand
CGCTTAAAATATAAAGAAGCACATGAGCACGAAGAAGTAAGCAATATGTAATTAACCAATTGAAGAAAGGCACTGACTGCAACAGGTTGGTGTCTTTTTGTTTTTTATCCTTACTAAAAAGTTTAGTTTAAAGCACACATAAATTTTTATTAGTAATATGTTTTTTATCCTGTCTGGGCAAATTTTCAGAAAAGTATCTTTAAATAGATGTCGAAAATTGCATGTTGTATTCATTATAATGCTTTTGATTTTGTGAATATGTCGCTAAAAACGATGTGAGTAGTACCCTTTGAATTTTTCAGAAAGCATACTAAAAAAATGGCTGAATCGATAAATAGATATATCTAAAATTAATTTTAAAGATATTTCAAAAATCTTGTCCCCAAATTGATATTTAAATTGTTTATATAGTAAAGAAGTAAAAAATTTAGGAAAAGGGGGAGATTCTATTGGAAGCCATTGAAGGATAATTTTTTAATTTTATAGTAATATTAGGACTGGAGAAATACAAAAATATAATAAATATCTAGGAGGTTACTAATGATAAAAAGAATAATATCTTCAATGTTAACATTTTTAATAATTTTTACAATGTTACCAAACGTAGTATCTGCTGAAGAAAATAAAAATTATGCAGATGATTTAGTAAGTGTAGATAGTACAGAAAAGAATCTATTTGAAGTACAAGTAATTGATTCGTCTGGTAAAGTTTTAGCTAACGGGCGTATGACTGTGTACTCTTATTTAGAAAATAAAACAGTTGGAGAAGTTTTTTTAGATGACAATGGTAAGACATCGTTTGTTTATCAACCGTCAATGAGCCTAATAGAAAAAGACTTGGCTAATAGAGGTGCTGTAGATGTTCACTACGCTATTTTTGTTACAAATGGTGAAGAAGTATTTGTAGATGGATTCACTCAAACATACTATTCTCCTGACTTTTTCGAAGAAAAAGATAGCCTTAGTGCGGGAACAGATTCTTACTCAACAGACAACGTAAAAACAGATAATGTAAAATCATTAAAGATAAAAACTAAAAAAGTAAAAGATGACAAGAATTTTAAAGTTGCAGCAAATGATTCTGCTGGAACTATGTCACTAATGTCTGAAGGCACTATAACTATTCTAGAAACAAGAGACTTGGGGTACAGGCCAACTGATTTTATAGTTGCTAATTCAGCTAAGGGATGTACTGTGGAAGTGAATATTGTAAGGGGAAATAAGGTTACACTTTCAGGAGGTAGTATCCTATCAACGGGTTTTACTGCTACTAGTACCGTAGAGACAGGTGCAACAACTACAACTGCATCTTCAGGGGTTAAATATAAATTTTTCACATATTACCAATATGTAGAAGAGAAAGTTCGATGGACAGATGGAGTAAGTACAATTACATATCATCAGATTAGACCAACAGCTTGGAAAAGTGGGATTGGCTATGTAACATTTGCTGAAAGCAAAAATGAGGTATCTCCTGGTACCTTGGCTCCATATACATATACTACATATACTCCAGGTTCTTATGCTAAGGTAACTGTAGGAAAAAGTTTTACAATAGGTGGTGCTGCGGCTTTTACTGGACCTCTTTCTGGCATCAATTATAAAGTAGATGTGAACCATACGGTATATTCAGATCAAAGTGCTAAAAGAACACATGGTAGTACTACCTATTATGAATACGGCGGCAACGGAAGTCCAGTTACAGAACTATACGTAACAAGATACTAAAGTTTCTTATCAAAATACTTAAGATTAACCCCCAAAAAACTATATTTGGGGGTTAAAATATGTTATTATATTAATAAGGGGTGGTTTTAATGAAAAAAGTAATATTATATTGTCTATGCTGCGCAATAATAGTAGTTATAGCACAAATTTTTTTTAGGAGTTATTGTTTAAATAATGTTATTTTGGGAGTAACAGCCGGCGCTAACGAGCAAACTTATCCTGAGTATGTTGATAAAATAATGGGTTTTGGTGGAGTAATAAAGAATAACACAATGTTTCCTATAAAAGTTAAAAGTGTAGAACCATTAGATGGCAGTGGGGTAGAATATGTTACTACTGCGATAACCAAGTGGGGGGTTTCTGAGATTAGCGAAGAAGAATTATTAAAAAAGGAAAGTTTGGAGAGTAAGATATTGGAACCTTTTTCAGAGTATTCAATTGGATATTTTTATAAATTAACTGGAGAATATATGGTAAATCCAGATGAATATGAAATAACATACTCGGTTTTAGGCATAAAGTTTAGTAAGATAGAAATATTTAATTGAATTAAAACACTGGAAGGTTGAGTTAAACTAACCTTTTTTATTTAAAAATGTTGCATTGAAGGAAATATTGACATCACTTTTGTCCAGGCATGTCAAAAATGTTTCACATGAGGTACAATCCTCTGTTTTTACTACTTCATTTTCAACTTTTATTCTTTTATAGGTAAAAGAGTCACTAAAACAAATGGCTGAATCAATAAAATAAATATCAAAAAGTTATAGAATATTTCAAAAATCTTGTCCCCAAATTCATATTTAAATTGTTTATATAGTAAAGAGGTAAAAAAATATGAATAGGAAAAGGTGATTAGAATGAAAAAAGCAATGTGTCTCTTATTATTAATTTTATTATTTAGTTTTTGTTTAGTACCCGAAGCATTTGCAGTAAACTTAAGTGGTGTAATAACGCCATATTATAGTTACACAAATACAACAAAAACAGACCTTTACATATCATCAAGTGGTTTAGCAACTGCAACGGGTAACGTAGTAGGATATCAAGATAAAACAACAAAAGTAAATATGTACTTATATTTGCAAAGATATGACGGTAGCAATTGGGTAGATATCAATAGTTGGTCAAAATCTGATGAAAGTTACAGATTAACACTAACCGGTACTAGCTATGTAAGTAAGGGCTATACTTATAGGGTTAAAGCATATTACTATGTTTACAGTGGTACTGATTATGAAAGTATAATTAGATATAGTAATAATATTTCTTATTAACAATAAAATTATATGTGGTGATGCAGTACAAGATTAAAATTTAAGGTCTTTTATAAATGATAAAAATCAAAAAAATTCTTCATTAGCCGTTGTTTATGATTGGGAGGCAGCTAGAAATTATGCTATTGAACACGCTTGCGATTATAATTATGCAGAATATCCAGATTTAAGTAACTTTGGAAATGCTCCATCGGATTGTGCAAATTTCGTGTCACAATGTTTGTATGCTGGTGGTAAAAGAAAGTAAGGAGATTGGTATATATATAAATTGAATAGCAATAATCCTGTACCATCAACCGTAGCTTAATTAGACGCATCTTGGGATTTGGCTGATCCTAGTCCTTGGATTAGTGCTAAAGAATTTGGTGGGTATTGGTCAACAAATGCAGTAAGCACAAAAACGTATATTGTTACTGATTACCTGGCTCTAAGTAATCGTGTAATATCTGGATATGGCATTGGCGATGTTATACAAACGCTAAGAAAAAGTGTATTTAATTATTATCCTGAACATACAATGATACTTACCAGAATATGGCAGTGACTTTAAATATTCTGCACACTCAATAGATAGAGCAGATGCAAACTTAACAACCGCATTAGGGGATCGAGATTATGCTACATATAAAATTGGTGTTAGTAATTTGTATATTAAATTTGAGTTTTTTTAGGATGATGTTAGTATTATATAGAACTGGTCTGGTCTTATAAACCATGATCAGTTTTTATTTATGCAAAGATTGCCTTTATTATAAAATACGTGTAAAATTATTATAAAAGTAATTAAATTACAAACTATCTTTTCTGTTAACAGCAAATAATGTATAACTCATAAAAATTTTTCAGAAAGCAAGGTTTAGGGAAATGCTAATATATTTAAGCCTAATAGATACAGAGGAAGAAAAAAATAAATTTGAACAAATATATTATCAATATAAGCAACTATTGTTTTATGTGGCTAACAAGATTTTAAATGATGAATATCTTTCTGAAGATGCGGTTCATGAAACATTTATCAAGATAGCAGAAAATATTAGAAATATTTCAGAAGCTATATGTCCCCAAACTAAAAGTTATATTGTTATTATAGTAAGAAATATTTCTTTAAACATTCTAAAAAAACAAAAATCATATTTAGATATTGATGAATACAGTGAAATTATTTCTGATGATTACAGCTTAGAAGATGAAGTACTGTCAAAGTATTCATTTAACTTAATTGTAGAAGAAATTTCAAATTTACCTGTAACTTACAAGGACGTGCTGTATTTAACCTATGTTGAAGGATTAAGCACAAAAGAAATAGCAAGGTTAATAAATATTGAAAATGAAGCAGTAAAGAAAAGGCTTCAAAGAGGTAGAAAAATATTGTTAGAAAATATTAGAAAGAGGGATAAGTAATGTCTGCTGAATTAATGAAAAAGGCATTAATCATTTCAATGGAAAGCGAACTGGCTTCACTTCCATCAAATCAGGAATTAAAAAAATATCATAAGTTTTCCTATGAATTTGAAAAGAAAATGGAAAAGCTCATTAAAATATCTAAAATTAAATATGTAACTCTAGCCGGATATAAAATTAGAAGAAGTATAGCAGCTGCAGCTTCCATAATTATTATAATCTCAGCATCAATGACAGTAGAAGCAATCAGGGTGCCGGTTATAAATTTCATAGAAAAAATATATGAAGAATTTTCAGAATTGATCTTTAATGATAAAGAAGAAAATTTACCAGAAAAGATAGAAGACAAACATATACCTAAATTTATACCTGACGGTTACAGCAAATTAGAAGAAACGAATTATGAAACATATTATCAAATAATTTATTCTAATGCTGAAAAGAATGAATTAATATATGAACAATTTACTTTAAATTATGATGTAACAATAAATACCGAAGGAATAAATACAAAAGAAATATTTATTAATGGAGCTGTCGGTATAACTTATAGTCAAAATGGTTTAACTACAGTTATTTTTAGTGACGGTATTTATGCTTATTCTATTAGTGGATACGAAGACGAAAGCATTTTAAAACAAATGGCGGAATCTATTAAATAAGAAATTATTATAAATTAGAAAATATTCTAAAAATCTTGTCCCCAAATTCATATTTAAATTGTTTATATGGTAAAGAGATAAAAAAATATGAAAAGGAAAAGGTGATTAGAATGAAAAAAGCAATGTGTCTCTTATTATTAATTTTATTATTTAGTTTTAACTTAGTACCCAAAGCATTTGCAGTAAACTTAAGTGGTGTAACAATGCCATATTATAGTTACACAAATACAACAAAAACAGACCTTTACATATCATCAAGTGGTTTAGCAACTGCAACAGGCAACGTAGTAGGATATCAAGATAAAACAACAAAAGTTAATATGTACTTATATTTGCAAAGATATGATGGCAGCAATTGGGTAGATATTGATAGTTGGTCAAAATCTGATGAAAGTTACAGATTAACACTAACCGGTACGAGCTATATTAGCAAGGGTTATACGTATAGGGTTAAAGCATATTACTATGTTTGCAGTGGTGCTGATTATGAAAGTATTATTAGATATAGTAATAATGTAATTTATTAAAATAAGCAAAAAAATTTAAAAGGAAGGAGGATAGGATAAAAAATCCATAAGAGGTGAGGAAATAGTGAAATTATCAAAATAAGAAGACTCTTAAATATCTTTAATTCTATGCCTAACCAAAAGTACAGAAAAGATATTAGAGCCTGTAAATTAATTATATGTCACACAACTATTTTTTAATAGTATTCCATATAAAAATAGTTTTACAGTAATATAAAATAAAAACTAAAAATAAAAAAACTAAAAATAATAGAGGAGATATATACAATGAAAAAAGTGATTAGTATAATTTTAATACTCTCTATAATAAGCGGTTTTAGCTGTCTATCATATGCAGCCATTTCGTACGGAGTTGAATTAAAAGAAGATGCATATAGCAGTGAAGTAACATTTAATGAATATTTAATGGTAAAACAGTTGTTAGAAAAATCTGATACAGAATTGTATAAAGTGGGGTATAGTGTTGAGGATGTAAAAGAACTTAGGAATATAGATTATGAGCAAATAATATACGAAAGATATATTGAGAAATATGGAACAAGCAATATGTCAAAAAATCTATCAGCTAAAGAATTCGTGAATACGCTTACAATTGACCAATTATCAACATTAACTGCAAGTTGTACTGTTAGCCATAAATTAGATCCTAGGGACTATTACTATGACTCAGTAACAAATAAAACAAACGCAAGGATTACATTTTCATGGAGTTGGAATTCAGAACCAATATGGAAAGGTATAGATATTATTGGTTTTGGTTGGGATTCTCAAATGTATGTAGATACAAGTACATCATTTGTGAATGTATATTATTATAGCACGTTTGATGGCACTAGAACTAAGACTGAGCAACACGCATTTACACAATATATTACTTTCAATGTATCAGATAAATTTACTTTATGGCAAGATCAATATCCTAAAACTGGTTCAGGTGCGTTAAGGTTATATTGTACTGGCAAAAATCAAAATTTAGGAGTATCATATAAATATGGACATACCTATGTGGGAATTACTGCACCCAGTATTTCTGTTGGTTCAGGTGTTGGTATAAGTTTTACATTTACTGGAAATGTTACTGAATATCCAAGCCCTATTGTAACTGGACATATAAACTAAAATAATTTGTAGTCAGCGGATCTGTAACATAACATTTGATAGCTAAATATTTGTGATTGTGTTTTTTGCCTCGAAATATATATCGCTTATCATGTTTTTAGCAGATTCGCTATTAAAATAATTAAATTAGGAAGGAAAAATACTTTGTTAGAGAATGTAAAGGGGATATTTAAAAATATAGTTTTGGTTGTTGTAATTTATTTTTTTCTCGATTCTACAAAGTTTTTGTTTTTTAATACTAATTCAATACAGATGAATGATATTGCAATAGCAAATGGCAGTATATTTTTGGGTTGGATTTTATTATCATGCACATATGTTGTAATCAGAAATATTAGTCAACTAATCAAAGGTAATATAGATGAGGAGATTCCTATGAGATATAAAATAAAAAAAATAAGTATAGCTATATTAATATTCTTAATATCACATTTAATTTTTTCAATAATGGAAAATTTCTTTTTTAAACTTAGCGACGTATCTTATGTTAAAGAAATATGTAATGCTGGAACATACTTGGGTTCAATTATAGTGACATGTACTTATATTATCGTTTCAAGCATAGAGGAAATTAAATCTTAAAGACGTAGGCTACAAAATACTTTGCCAAGATCAGTAAGACATTGGGACGTTTAGAAGAGAGATAAATAGATTATAAACAAGACCTGATGCTGGAGATTCTGCAGTTGTGGAAGCAAGAGCAAGGATTACATATAGGCTATATTTAAATACTGATAGAACGTCAAGCGCTACTACTGGATATGCAAGTTATCCACACGTTGTATATGGTTATTAAATATAATAACTGATATAGACACACTTATTGCAAAAAGCAATAAGTGTGTCTTGAATTGAAAGAGATATATTAAAAAGATAAGTAGGAGTTATTATGAAAATAAATAATAAAAATTTAATTATAATATTATTAACAATAGGTATACTTTTGGTCGGGTGGAGCGTTATAGAAAGTATAAACAAAAACACATATGAGAAATACAGCTATGATGTTAATAGATTTGAAGAAAATTATCAAAGACTTATGATTTCATTAGATACTTTTGTTGAGATGCCTACTGTCGAAAACTATAGTGAAATACAATTTAGAATGGGAGTAATGTCTAGCACTTTGACTTCGCTTTATAAAAGCATGAGAGACTGTTATAAGAAGGGCTTGATTGAGAAGGATATATCACCTTATGAAGGGGCAGAAGTAGTTGACACAGTAAATAGGGAACTTCTTTCTTCTTCAGAATTGATAACAAAATCAATAAATTTAAACGGAAGTCGTTTAGAGTTAGATAAAAATAAAATAAAAGAACTTTATGAAAACCTAAATTCACTTAATGCACTTTTAAAACCGTATTATGATGATTTAAACCATTATTATAAATAAGCGACATTTTAAAAGACATAATAATCTAATAATAAGTAAAGAATAAAAAACATAATATTAGTATAAATTTAAAAATTATTTCGGGCAAATCCTGGGCAAATTTTTATAAAAAACAGTATAAAACGGTATTAATAAAATGCGCTTAAAATATAAAGAAGCACATGAGCACGAAGAAGTAAGCAATATGTAATTAACCAATTGAAGAAAGGCACTGACTGCAACAGGTTGGTGTCTTTTTAGTTTGCAATAGTTTTATGATTTAGCAATTGTTCTTTAAATAGAAATCATATTTTTATACATGTTGGGCAAATATGGGGCAAATTTATGACCAGTTTTAATTAAGTTGTTCTTTGTTATGTTTGATACCATCGCTATTATTCTTATTGAAAAAAATCTAATTATACAAAATTAAGTATTAGTAAATTATGATTTTTACTAATACTTAATTGCTTTCAACACATCCGCCGCATCCAGTACCGGCTTTTGTAACTTTTTGAACTTCTTCAAATGATCTTGCTCCTTTTTTAATCGCTTGAATCATATCTTGAACTTTTACATTGTAACACCCGCATACTACTTGATTTTCATCTATTTTTTTCTTAAGTATTAAATTATTAACTAGTTTTTCATTACTACCTTTACACTTACCGCAACCTGTACTAACTTTAGTTATTTGCTGAACTTCTTCAAATGTTTTTGCGCCATTATTTACTGCATTTATTAAATCTTTTTCAGTAAGATTAGAACATCCACATATAATATTTCTATTTTCTATTCTATCATTATTTTTTTCCGTTAGTTTCGAAATTTTTGCTTTATTAGATTTAAGCGTATACTTGCCAACTAAATCTTTTAAAATCTGCGCTTGTCCTGATAATTCTTCACTTGCTGCAGCACTTTCTTCAGCAGTAGCTGAATTGTTTTGAACAACTGCAGATACTTGCTCAATTCCCATAGTTACTTCACCTATTGAAGTAGCTTGGGCTTCAGATGCTCTTGAAATTTCCTCAACAACATTTGTAAGATATTCCCCTTCTTCTACCACTTTTGATAAGGAATTTGCTGTTTCATCAGCTAATTTTTTTCCATTTTTTACTGCCTGTATAGATTGCTCGATCAAAGAAGTAGTATCCATAGCTGCAGTTGCACTCTTAGATGCTAAATTCCTAACTTCGTCAGCAACAACTGCAAAGCCTTTTCCGGCAGAACCGGCCCTGGCTGCTTCAACAGCTGCATTTAAAGC
>JAQSXU010000419.1 GCA_029256485.1 Clostridiaceae bacterium | reverse complement strand
CTAAAAATATTATAGTTAATGTTGGAGATATACTACCTGGAGGAACAGTAACAATTAAAATACCTTCAACTGTAATAGCATAAAATGATTGTTTGTAAAGATAATTAAATAAAAAGTTTATAAAAGATACTTGCAGAAATGTAGGTATCTTTTTAGGTTGCTGCATAATAGGAAGATATGATGAAAACTTAATAAGCCAAATAAGCACAATTATAGGTGCTTTTTTTATTTTGCTTATTTTAATATTAAAATGAATACTGTAAAAAATTACTATATTTCTTAGATATAAAGGAATTTGTATTACGATTATTGTTGGATTTTAATGGAACAACAATTAAAATAAATATATGGAATGCGCATTCATTTATTATTGAAGATAAGGGAGAAATGATAAATGAGAAATTACTTTAAAAAGTTTAGTATAATGATTGTTATGTCTTTAATATTAGTGTTTGGTTGTTCTGTTAGTGCTTTTGCAGCAGATGATTATTCTGAAATAGGAAGTACTAATTATAAGGGAACTACAGAAAACAGTGCAACTAGAGGCGTTAGATTAGAACATCCAGAGAAAGGATGGAAGAGGTATGATGATATAAATAATAAAATATTACTAATAAATCCATCCAATAATGCAATAGATAGTAGAACTGTAAACAGTACTTATGAATATTATAAGAATACAAGGACATTTATTTTGGGAGATCAGTCATTTTTATTTAAGTTTAAGGGAACTAAGATAAGAATACTATCTCATCCATCCAATAGTCGAAGTAAGCAAGTATCTATTAAAATAGATAATAAGGTTGAAACAACACTTGATTTAACGGAGAATCCTTCATCAGTAGGATGTATCTTACAATATCAAAAAGACGGTTTAGATGATACTTATCACTATGTAGAAATAAAATGTGATGATTTGTTGGAATTTTGTTTAGATGCTGTAGATATAAATAATACTGGTTATTTAGTAGATCCAAGAGAAATAGTATTAGATAGCACATCGATGAACTTAACAGTAGGAGAAACACAAGAATTAGTAGCAACAACAACTCCATCAGCAGTAGGAGTAACATGGAAATCAAGTGATCCTTCAATAGCAACCGTAGATTCAACAGGTAAAGTTAATGGAGTAAAAGAAGGAACTTGTACAATTACAGCTACAACTTCTGATGGCTTAACTGCAACATGCACTGTTACAGTAACTAAAAAAGATGATCCACAACCATCAGGTGATGAAAACTTATATATACAATTAGTAAATGGTGATGTAAAGAAATATACAGTGACAACTGATGGATTTAATAAATTTAAACAATGGTATATAGATAGAGTAGATAATAAAGCAGGCTCACCAATTTATAAATTTAATAAAGATAGTAATGAAGATTATGTAATATGTGATAAGATTGAATGGTTTGAAATAAGAAAATAGAATATTTATATATGAGACGCTTACAGAAATGTAGGTGTCTTTTAATATTGGTGCGTAATAGGAAGAATGAGCGTAATAATTAAATAAAAATTATAAGCATAATGAGCGTAATAATTAAATAAAAATTATAAGCATAATTAAGGACTTTCAATAGTCTTTTTTCTTGTTCATATTTGAAGCATACATTGCTTATAGATAGACTATATCTTTAATTTGGAAAAATGGCAGAATTTGTATTACGATTTTTGTTGGATTTAACTAATTATGAGATTAAAATAATTGATGAACATGTTCATAATTTAATGAATAAATAGGAGAACTAATAAATGAAAAATTATTTTAAAAAGTTTAGTGTAATGTTTATAATTGCTTTTGCTATTATGTTTGGAAATTTTACTAATGCGTTTGCAGTCAGCCATGTGCTGTCAGTCAGCTACGCTACCACAGTACGCATTAATGATACAACTATAAGTTTCGATAAAGTTATTTATGTAGATCCACAAAATGGAGATGACATTACAGGTCTTGGAAATGAAAAATATCCATATAATACAATCAAAAGGGCTTTAGAAGTGTGCAGTGCTAAAGGTTCGGCTATATTTTTAAAAGGTACTACTAAAGAAACAACTAATCCTATTAATCTTGCTAGTAAAAGTGTCACTATTATAGGCGATTATTTAAAATATGGCTCTAAAATAACTAGCAGTATAAGTAATGGATCTATAAATATATATAATGTTTATTTATCTAATTCAAGTACTGCTACTTATGGTGAAATATTTGCTAGCATAGCAAGTCTTAATTTATATAATTGTATATTTGAAGAAAATTCACATTATACTAACGTAAGTGTAACTAGTTCTAATTTTTATAACTGTCTAATAATTAAACAAGGTATTAAATATAATAGTATTATTAATTATGTAAATTGTGCATTTAAGGCAAAGATAGCGACTAATGATACTTGTGTAAGTAATGTGACTTATGATGATAAATTTAAATTAACTTCAGATTCAGGTCGTTGGCAAAATGAAGGTACAGGAAAAAATCCAGATGGAACAGTAGCTAATATGGGGCTTTATGGTGGACAGTTTGCATGGGGAACTTGGACTGGTAATAAAGAATCTATATTATTAAATAAATCAACAATGATATTAACAGAAGATGCTTCAGAACAATTAACTGCAACAACAACACCAGCAGGTGTAGGTGTAACATGGAAATCAAGTAATGAATCAATTGCAACAGTAGATTCAAATGGTAAAGTTACAGCAATAAAAGAAGGACAAGCAACTATAACAGCTACTACTTCTGATGGTTTAACTGCGATATGTATAGTAACTGTAACTAAAAAAGCAGAGCAAGAGTCAATATCACTAAATAAATCAACTACAAATTTAATAATAGATGATTCAGAAACTTTAATAGCAACAACAACTCCAGCAGGAGCACAAGTAACATGGAAATCAAGTGATTCTTCAGTAGCAACAGTAGATTCAGCTGGTAAAGTAACTGCGGAAAAAGAAGGAACTTGTACTATAATAGCGACAACTGCTGATGGATTAACTGCTAAATGTGTTGTGACTGTAATACCAAAAGGAACAGATCCAAATCCTCAACCAACAGACACAGAGTATATAACTAATATTGCACATGCCAAAGGTACCAATACCAATAACCCTGGTGGAGCGGTTACAATTATATTTCATGGAACAGCTGATACTATATTGAGTATAGTAAAAACAGCAGATGTAAAAGATGTATGGATAGGAGATAATTTCACGTATACCCTTGTAATTACTAATACTGGGACAAAGACAGCTAAAGCAGTAGTGGTTAAGGATCCAGCGCCAAATCATATAGATTTTAATGTTAATGG
>JAQSXU010000025.1 GCA_029256485.1 Clostridiaceae bacterium | reverse complement strand
TATAATCACTTACATCATAACCATTATCATCATTTGGGGACTTATAAATTGGGCACAGCCAAATAATATTAGCACCTAATTCCTTTATATAATCCAACTTTTCAATAATTCCCTTTATGTCACCTATACCATCTCCATTAGAATCCTTAAAGCTTCTAGGATAGATTTGATACACAACTCCTTCTTTCCACCATGCTTTTTTCATACCTTTCTTCCTTTCTTACAAAAATAAATTCAAATTAATAAACCAAATAAATTAAGTCCCAAATTTCTAAAATAGGTATTTCAAATTTTATTTTTCTTCCCTGATCAGTTTCTTCATATTCAAAGTTCAGCTTTACAGGAGTTCTTTGTTCAAAATCCGGAGAACATAAATAAACAGCTTTTATTTCATTGCAGGTGAGCAAGGATAACACTATATTTTTTACTTTATCAGGTGCTTTTTCTTTGGCAGTATTCCAATTCATATCATCTACACCTACAAAATTCACCAGATTAATAATTTTATATCCTGGTTTCTCTTTAATTAATGTCCATATGCTGTTAACTTCTGCTTTTGGTGAAGCTTTTTCCCCGTAAATTGTATACTCACCATTTATTCCACCAGTGTTTACCATAGTAGTATCTATGATGTTAAAGTCATATAGAAGTTCTTCAAACTTTACAATAAAGTCATAATAGCTTCTAAGCTTTTTCTTAAAGCTTTCATTGACTACAATTCTATATTTAGGGTAATATGCATCACAAAGTATTCCATTGTTTTCCCCTAATAAAAGATGAAATCCTCCGCTGGCGAAGATAGATGCCATTGCTAAAAGAGCTGCATTTTCAGCTTTTTCTTCAGCAGTGTTAAGTTCCTTTAAAAAGGGCTTCATATAAGCTGCCAAAATCACCTGTTTATTTGGAGTTAATTTCTTTGCATTGGAAATAAGATTATACAAATCTCCATAGGTATCGTTTGGCGGCCATACCTCAATATAAACTGCATCTTCTTCCGCCTTTGATACAGTTTCCACTGGCCAGTTATTTACAGCATTAAATATTAAACTTACCTTTCTTCCCTTTTCTTCTATATAACTTCTGGTATTGTTGATTAAATCAGGAAAATCCTCTCTTAAATTTCTTATTGTGTTAACTCCCATGACCCTGCCAATTGCCTCTTTTGGGTACCCGTATTGATCCATATGAATACCATCAAATCCAAATTTAACTGCCTTGTAAAACTCATGAATTATGTGTTCATGCCATTTGCTTCCCATTGATATGTCCATTAAATATAGGAAACCAGCAAAGTCCATTGCTTTACCATTATTTTTATAAAGTGCAGAATCTTTATTTTTCTCATAAAACTCAGGCGATGCTGCATATACAGCCCCATATCCCATTGCCTCCATGCCATATTCATGACCTAGATTAATCTTATTCTTAACTGTTCGCAGGCTAAGTCTTCTTTGAAGAGGATCTATAAATTCATCTTCAGGAGGAATTAAATCGTCATGCCTGTACATCCAGTCGTAGTACTGCACAACATTCAAATGATATTTATTCATTTCTTTTAAATCCTCTTTATCCACAAAGTCTTCCGGGGAGAAGTCAGCCATAAAACCATATCGAGGTGCATACCTCCATGAATCTAAAATATCGAATGCAGTGCTTGATTCCTGGACTTTTTCATCTTTAACGTAAAGTTCTATTTTAACCCCATAGCCGCACAGCATTCCTTTTGTATTATCTATGGAAAACTCAATTTTAACTATATTTTCTGAGGGATTTAAGATTTTGTCCTGCGTTAAAATATTTTCGTGAAGTTTGTACACATTACATTTTAATTTACTTGCTGAAATTATATTTTCAACTTCTACAATTATTTCAATTTTTTCATTTTTTTTATACTGAGCCTTTGATGGATATACATCCTTAATTCTCAAATCATTCCCTCCTTTTGTTATTCTTTTTCAATATATACCATGTTCCAATACTGTAGTTCTGGAATATCTATCTCTAAATGTGACCCCTGATTTTCTTTTTTTACAGTATATTTTAAACTAATAGAATTACCTCCGTTAAAATCTGGAGATGCCAGATAAACGCCTTTTACCTTTCCATCCCTAACATTATATTCAAGCTTTAAGTTCTTTCTAAAAGCTGGAGCATCATAGTTAGCACCATCATCTCTCCAACCGGAATATTTCATACCTAAAAGATTTACCATTTGAATAATTTCGTAGCCCTTTTTCTCTTTAGCATAGATCCAAACAGTATCCTTATTACCATTATTACTTGTTTTAATTCCCTGTAATTGAATATCGCTGTTTATGTCTTTAAGTCCATCTCTTAGCAAATTTTCATAGGCAACAATGAAGTCATAGTAATTTCTCATAGCCGTTACAAGAGACTGCGGCATGCTTAGATTTTTATTGGGGAAATACTCCCTGGCAAGCATTCCTGTATCACCAATTTCCAAGTGATCTCCGCCTGCTGCAAAAATTGTTGCATCTGTTAGCCTGACACTGTGTTCATTAAATTCTCCTTTAAAACCTGCCCTATTATAATTCATATAAGCTGCTATAACAGTATTTTTCTTACCATCTGTCAGCTGATATCCTTTATCTATAACTTCCTTAAAAGAATAATAGCTGGGATAATCACTGGGCCAAAGTTCGGAATAAAGTATATCCACATCACTTTTAGAAACCTGATTTAATCCATAACAATTTACAGTATTGAATACCACACTGACTCCCAAAGTCTTTTTTGCATTATTGATAAATTCCGTATAAGTATCAGGCAAATTTACAGACTCCCCATTGTAATTATATGAACCATTTCTGTTACCTAATGTATCCATATGATATATATCAAAGTTAAGTACTTTATTTACATTTTTCTCTGCATTAAATATATAATTCTGCCAATCCTTGTTTGCTGGATTAAATATAGCTATGGAAGATGCCCAGGAAGAAGGCAGTGGATGAATATCCTGCAATGAGTGCTGAGAATCCTTATAAATTCCCCATTCAGGCTTTATGCCGTCTTTTTCATAATCAGTATAGGCACCATATATAAGATTATAATTAGCTGCCTTTATATTTTTGCTATGAGCTAAATCTATATAGTCCTTTACAGTTTGAAAATAAATATCCCTATTGGCTATGTCCTTCCAGCATTCAGTCACGCTGTCCAAACTATCTGGCAATGGTTTCTGGTGTTTATTCTGCCAATCATAAAATTGAAGTCCATTTATATGAAACTTATTTATCCACTCTATTTTATCTTGGGTAACGGCCTTGGTTTCATCTGGATATTCTGCTATATAGCCATATCTAGGGAACTTGTCCCAAGTGGAAGATACATCAACTGCAGTGGACTTATTATCATATGTGCTAAGTCCCAGTTTGGCATTAACCTGTACAATATACCCCTTGTAATCCTCCTGTGGTGCATTCCAATTTAAATCTATGCTCTTTTTTTCATTTTTCTTTAAAGCAATTTT
Source organism: Clostridiaceae bacterium (assembly GCA_029256485.1). Next base: position 35,170 of record JAQSXU010000025.1, on the reverse strand, counting down.
AACCTGCTTTGTTTCAAATGTTTTGTTTAAATATTTAAAATAAACATTTAAAGTACCGTTGTAATCTTTATTTAACTTATTATTTAATTCTATTTTTATAGTTACTTTGTCCTTTGGGCTGTATCTTGCTTTATCTGTATACACATCACTTATAAGCTTGCCCGTTGAAGTTAGTAAATTCTTTTCTGATTTTGTATTTTTATATTTATAAGCAAATATTGCTGCAGCTATACAAAATAGAATGCAAATACTTAAAATAATCTTCTTTTTCAAATTATACACCCCCTATACCTTAACCTTTTACAGCTCCCTGGGTTCCACTTGGATTTATGAAGTACTTATTAAAAATAATGAATATTATAATTATAGGTATCAAAACAATCATTGCAGCAGCGAATATTACTCCCCATTGAGTTGCTTTACCGTTTTGCAGAAGCTTAATTGCAATAGGCAAAGTTCTCTTGGATTGAGTCTTTATTACTGTCAGTGCTGCAAATAACTCTGTCCAGATTCCTGAAAAGGTACCTATAGCCATAATTCCTAGGGCAGGCTTTGAAAGGGGCAGTATTATTCTTGTGTATATAGTCCACTTGTTTCCACCATCAATAATTACTGATTCTTCTAATTCTTTTGGAATAGTTTCAAAGAATCCTTTTAAGAAAAAGGTGTTGCCAGCTACAGCACCACTGACATATAGAAGTATTAATCCCGTATAAGTATCTACTAATCCCATAGTTTTTAATATTGTAAATTGTGAAATTAAGGCAAGTATAGCAGGCATCATCAGTGAAAAAATATAAATATTAAATATTACTTTTTTCCCTGGAAAGTTTAACCTTGCAAAACCATAACCTGAAAGAGACGCTACAAACAATGTTAAAATGGTAGTTACTAGGGTAACAAATAAACTATTCAAAAAGTATCTTGAAAAATTATTACCTTTCCAAGCAGTAATGTAGTTTCCAAAATAAAATTGTTCTGGAATTATTTGTGGCTTTGAAGGCAAAACATAAGCATTAGGTATCATTGATGTAGTTATCATATTTAAAAATGGAAGCAATGAAAATATCACTAACGCTATAAGAAACAGATGTATAAATATTTGGCCAAATTTATTCTTAATCATATATTCACCTCCTAAAATTCAATATCTGCTTTTTTAGTTATTTTTCTCTGTAAAAGAGAAACGATAATTAAAATAATACCCATAATTAAACTAATGGCCGCAGCATAACCAAAGTCAAAACTTGTAAATGCTTTAGTATACATATAGTTTAAAAGTACATCTGTCCTACCCATAGGTCCTCCTGTGGTAATAAGCATTACCTGCAGCATTATATTGAAAGCTCCTATTATTAGACTAATTATTATAAAATAAGTCCTGGATGCAAGAATAGGTAAAGTGATTTTCCATAACTGCTGCCTTTTGGTTGCTCCATCCACAGCTGCTGCTTCATATATATCCTTTGGCAAATCTTGAATTGCCGCTGTATACATAATCATTACCCATCCTATACCTTTCCAAATACAAAGGGCCCAAATTACTATGTTACCTGTCCATTCATTTTGAAGCCACATTATTGGCTCTTTTATTAAATTGAGATTGAGCAATATAGAGTTTATTAATGCACCTCTGGTATCCTGAAAAATATACTTAAATAATATTGCTACCACTATCCAGTCCGAAATTACCGGAATATATAATAAAATTTTATATAGTATCTTTCCTCTTGTTAGAGATTCTATTAGTATTGCCAGCATCATGCCTATAAACCACTGAAATGGAACAGTAACAATAGCTGCTAGCAGCGTATTCCTTAAAGACAAATAAAACTTAGCACTTTCATCAATTACTCCACCGCCTATAAATGCCTTTTTAAAATTTGCAAGTCCAATAAATGTACTTGGTTTATTAGGATTAACGCTGTAGTTCATGAATGCCATGGCTACATTTTTCAAAAGAGGATATGCTACAAAAATTAAAAAAAGCAAAAAACCTATACCAATAAAAGCCCATCCTTCTAAATATTCTTTCTGCTTTTTGCTTAATTTTATATTAAATTTTCCTTTTTTATGTTCTGCTTGTGAAACAACTACATAATTTTTTTCCAATTATTTCACTCCCCTCTATTTTATATTTAAGGATTAAGGCTATACCTTAACCCTTAAATAATAAGCTTATTTCTCCTGTAACAGAGCATCCACTTTCTTAGCTGCATCATCTAATGCTGCCTTTGGAGTAAGTTTCTTTCTTACTGCTGCTTCAAAATCATCCTGCATTGCCTTTGAAATATCTCCCCACTTTGGACTTGGTGTTCTTGCCCAGGTTGAGCTTAATTGATTAACATATACATTTAACATCTTATTATCCTTAATAACCGGTTTTTCTGCTGTGGTTTTATTAACTGGCATCATTTGAAGTTCTGTTGCAAATATAGTTTGTGCTTCATCTGAAGCTAAGAATTTGGCAAAGGCATAAGCTTGTTTTTGATTTTTTGAAGCTTTAAATATTACTGTATCTTCTCCGCCCACTATAGAAACGCTGCCACCATCACCCTTAGGAATTGGAGCATACACCACATTGTCTTTAACTATCTTTTGATCTTTGTTTGCTGGATACCACCACGGTCCGTCATCTATCATGGCATAATGTCCTGCATTATATCCTTCCCAGGAACCTTCTCCGCCAAGCAGACACTTTCCAACATATCCTTTATCATTCCATTCCACTATTTTTTCAAGAGCTTTAACACTTGCATCACTATTTAAATATCCTGTAGCTTTTGTGTTTTTCTCATCTGTGAATTTGCCTCCAAGAGATATAAAGTATGGAGCTATACCCCAGGATTCTGGATTTGAAATACCTATTCCCATGATTTTATCAGCCTTTAATTTTTCAGCAAATTGTTCAAGTTCCTCCATGGTTTTCGGTGCTTCTTTAAAGCCCGCTTTGTCTAGCATTGATTTATTATATATGGCAACCTTCGTATTTGTGTCCAGTGGTATGCCATAGTAGTGACCATTGTACATATTAGTACTAAAAGGTCCCTCAAAGCTGTTCTTCTTTATTTCATCAAAACCTGCCATACCGTCTACTTGAACTAAGTAATCCTGTGCAGCATATTGGGCAACATCCACAATATCTGTCCTTGCCAAGTCTGGTGTACTGCCGCTCATAGCAGCCTGAAGTATTTGTTTCTTATAATCGTCTCCGCTTGGCATGGGAGTAATCTTAACTTTTATGTCTGGATACTTTTTATTAAATGCAGGTATTACTTTTTCTGTTAAAACCTTATTCTCGTTGTCAGTAAAGGTACTCCACATTTCAATTTCACCTTTTAGTTTTGTCTCATCTGTAACAGCTGCACTGCTATTGTCTTTTTCAGAAGTCTGCTTGTTTCCACAACCTGCAAGTACTCCACAAGCCATTAAACCTGTAAGAATTAGTGCCATTACTTTTTTACTCTTCATTTTATTTCCCCCTCTAAAATTTTAAATTTAAAGCATTTGTAATGCCGATTTAACTTAATCTTTAATGTAGTTTTCAATGTTATAGAGCAAGATAAGATACATAGCATGTGACCAAAGTACTGGTGAAGCTACTTCTCCCCATAAACTTTCCCATACATTAATGTAATTTTTATTATTTACATTTTCTAAACTCTGTTCCGGCAGTTCACCATTTTCACTGGCTTTGCCTTCAATCCAGTGAAGCATGGATTTAGCTTTTTCAAGTTCCTTTGCTTTACAGTAATACAGTCCAAGGGATGCTGATAAAATAATCCATTGTCCACCGCCGTAGTAAGTATCTTCCGGATAACGATGTACCCCGCCATTATGAACTAGTAAATTTTCTATTTCCTCAATTGTTTTCAAAAATTGAGGACTCTTTATACTAAAAAGTTCATAGGGAACTGCTGTCCATATAAGGCTGGCATCAATGCTTTCCAAGTCAACACATTTTTTCAGTCTTTCATTGACAATACAATTTTCCAGCACATACTGTTTTATGGTGTTTTCAATGTTTTCTATATTTTCATCATTTAAGAATTCATTAATAGATTTCAAGCCTCCATATATGGAAGACAAAGTAGAGGTATGAATTCTCTCACCATTTTCCTGCCAGCAATCAAAATTAGGGCCATTCCAAAAGTTAGTTAAGTAATCAATAGTTATTTTTATGCTTTTCTTATATTTGCTCAGCAAAGCTGTATTTTTTGTGATTTTTATGTGCTGTGTGAGAGCCCAAAGCCATGTGCCATATCCATCCAGCTGAAAATTAGGCCATTCATCATCACATTCACTTCCATCCAGTTTATACCTGGTTGGAAGATAATCATCATTAATTAAAATTTCGCCCTTTTTTTTCATTTGTAAAATTTTCTTGAGCTTAAAGCTTTGTCTAGATATAACATTACTTGTCCAATCAAAAAAACTATCTGAGGAATCATATCCTTTCCATAAATCCATTGAATAGGCTGTAAAGCTTCCATCTCTTAGCCAGCAGTAATTGTATACACTAAAATTAGGGCTTGCCACATATGCACCTGATTTATTTTGATTTTCTGTAATTATGTTAATACTTTTATCTTTTATGCTAACGATTTCATTCGCCCCCTTTCATTAGTTAAATTATTTACTTCTTGATTTAATATTAATTTATACTAAAATAAAATTAAATGTACCATTCATACTTTTAATGTATAATTCCGACTTAAGATACAAGTGGAGGGTAAAATGAATTTATTAACCATAGACACAAATATTGTTCCATCCGTTAGACTAATTGGACATGTTTCATATAACAAACCATGGAAACACTTTGCAAGAACTATAGATGAGTATTTATTATATATTGTAAAAAGCGGAGAATTGTATATAAAGGAAGGTGATAATGAATATACCCTGAGAAAAGGTGACTTGCTTCTTCTGGAGCCGAACATTCAGCACGTTGGATTTAAAGAGGCTACATGTCACTATTATTACTTTCATTTTAAACACCCAAAAATTCTGTGGGTTAAAGATAAATCCTATGACCAGATTACAAAAGAGCTGATTATTCAAAGAAGAGAGTCTCTTACAAGTAACCATTTTAATAAATACAAAGATATGTCCCATAAATTATATCTGCCAAAATATTATCATTATGAGGATGAAAATGAACTTATGGCACTTCTTGTAGATGCAGATAATGATTTCTATAAAAAATATGAGGGTTATAAAAGGGTTTCTTCTCTTAAACTGCTGGAAATATTAATAAAAATAAGCAGAGATTACACCTCTACAAAAATAGATACTTCTCAGCCACATTTTTCAAAAGCCTTTGTTAAATGCAGAAACCTATTAAATTATCTTAATAATGAATTTGTAAATAAAATTACCAGTGAAGATATTGAACAATTATTTGAATCAAATTATGACTATTTAAATAGAGTATTTCAAAAAATAACGGGCTACACTATATTAAGCTATTTAAATACTTTAAGAATTAATAAGGCTAAGGAATTATTTGATACCACTACCATTAAAGTTTCAGAAGTGGGTTATCTTGTGGGAATCAGTGATCCATATTACTTCAGCAGACTTTTTAAGAAGCTTACTGGAATGACTCCATCTCAATATATGAAGCTGAGAAGCGAAACTAGACTTGAATAACCTATTTACTGCTCAAATTCATCAATTATCTTTCCTTTCAGATTGTAAACTGAAACCCTGACTTTATTTTCATTTACATTCACTACTGAAAAATTATATTCTGGAACTGGAGATATGTCTACATTCTTTTTCTCTGTATATCCATTGTATACTGGTGAGCCAAAAGTGCCCGCAGTAACCTGATATACAAACTGGTTAAATTTGAAACTATGACCGCTTATAGTTTCATTGAACTCTGAATTTATATGTCTTCTTGTATAATTGTGTTCATGGCCGCAAAAAACCATTGGACCTTGTGAATAGTCAATGATTTCCCACAGCTTATCTCTCTGAACCTTATTTACGTCAAGTGAACTGCCTATATGAGCTCCTGTAGGATATGCCGGTTCATGGAAAAAATAAAAATTGTGTTTTTTTACCCCATCATTATTTGATTTTATCCAGCTTAATTGTTCATCTGATATAATATGCTCCTGGCCAGGATGGTTGGAGTTCAGCATATAAAATCGGCTGTTATTTTTATCGAAATAATACACAGTATTATGATAACCGTCCAAAAAATTAGCTTTAATTTCCGAAAACACTTCTTCAAAGGCCTGCTCGCCATTTTGCCCAGCTACTGCTTCATGATTTCCAAATCCAGGGTAAAAGAAATTTATAGGATAATATTGAGTAACTGTGCTCTTAAAATTTATCAGCTGTGCCTTTATAGTTTCATAGTTTGCAGAGCCCTCCACCAAATCACCTGGCATTACTGCAAAAATTGGCTGTGGATTCATTTTTTTTATGCTTTCCATTGTTTTTATGATAGCTTCTTTATTTATTCCCCCATCTGTACCCCTGCTGTCTGCCATAACTACGAAGCTAAATGATGCATTTTTTTCTTGTTCAGTACTTATATATGGTGAAGGTTTTTCTTTTTTACCACCCAAGTTACCAAATTTATATATAGTAATTGTGATAAGTACGGAAAATAGTAATATTATAGTTATAACTTTTGTTTTTATTTCAATGTCTCCCTTCATATTCCATATCTATAATCATCTTACTGATATGTAACCATGAATATACTTAATTATACCATTAGTATTACATAATTCATTATAAATATAATTTAAACACTTCTTTATTCAATTTTTTATATGTGTTATAATTTTTGTAATACAAATGATTACTAATGGACATTTTATTGGAGAAAAAGGAGAATAATAACATGGTTAGGTTAATAAGTGATAGCTCTGCAGATTTGCCTAAAGAATTACTTGTAAAATATGATATTAAAGTTGTCCCGTTAAACATATATGTTCAGGGTAAAGAGTATCTTGAAGGAGTAAATATTACATCTCAAGAATTCTTTAGTAAAATGTTTTCTTCTGATGAACTTCCAAAGACATCTCAACCATCACCATTAGCCTTTGCAAATGCATTTAGGCAGTTTCCCAAGAATGATGAAATACTCTGTTTAACCATATCCTCTGGTCTCAGCGGCACGTATCAGTCAGCGTGTGTTGGTAAGAGTATGTGTGACTTATCCATAACTGTTTATGATACACTGGCAGGTTCATTAGGCCATGGTATTTTAGTAACTAAGGCAGCTGAGCTTGCAAAGCAGGGTTTAAGTATTGATGAAATAATAAAAGAATTGGATTTTTATAAAAAGGACATGAATATTCTTATTCTTTTAGACACTCTTGAGAATATTGTTAAGGGCGGCAGACTAAGTAGATTTCAAGGATCCATTGCAAAAATACTAAATATAAAAATTCTGCTTGAAGGTGTAAATGGCAAAGTGGTGCTATTGGAAAAAATTCGAGGAAAGAAAAAATTTTTAAAAAGAGTATTGGATGTAATAGAAGAAAGAAAAAAAGACTTTTCAAATTCCATTTTTGGAATTACCCATGTGGACAATCTGTCTGATGTAGAATTTATAAAAAATGAAATTATAAAAAGATTCCATCCTAAAGATATTATTATCAATGACATGGGCGCAACCATGAGCACATATGCAGGTAAGGGCGGTATGATAATATCCTTTTACTAAAGATGACAAATATCGGGTGCTACCTGGTAGCATCCGACAATTTTCGCCCTATTCTATAAGTGGATTATCTCTAAACTCTATTATGGTACCTTCAGGTGCACTGAGCTTAAATAACTTGCCGTTTCCCACTGTATATATTTCTTTTTTACCCTTCATTTTAAAATCTGTGAATCCCTTACTTTTTATTCTTTCTAACTCATCTTCAATGTTATCTACTAAAAAACACATGTGTACTAGCCCACTGCTCAATTTGTTAAATTTAAGGAACTCATCACCTTTTTTAGGTGTCTGCATTTCAATAAGCGTATCTCCAAGTTTAAGCCATGTGTTATAATCTCTGGTGTGAAAATTTTTAGACTCATTTACTATTTGAAATCCTAAAATACAGGTGTAAAACTTTATTGATTCTTCATACTTATCTGTTTGTATACATAAATGATGTAAAGATTTTATTGTCATATTTTTTTCTCTCCTTCGTAATTTTTTATTTCGCAAATATCGGGTGCTGCCTGGTTACATTCGACATAATTGACAATTCTTTAATGAATTAAAAAATTTGTTTTTCATACCTTATTTGATCTCTATTATCTATGAAAACTCTGTCAACCGCTTTGAAGCCAGCATTTTCATAAAATTTGCGAAGCCTTGGCCTAAAAGTACCGCAGTTAAGCCTTATCCAATTTACATTTCGATTTTTGCATAATAATTCAGCTGATTCAATAAGTTTTTTCCCATATCCACTTTTTCTATATTTCTTGCATATGGCAAGCTTATGTAAAATTCCTGTTTCATTCTTCTTTAAGTTTGCCCAAAACAGAGGGTCATACCACTGCAAAACATATACTCCAATTAAATCCCCATTTTCATAACATAATTTCATATCTTCTATATTGTATTTTTCTAATAATTTATCAACGGTTAAGTCATTTACTTTCCACATGGATTTTTCTATTGAATCTAACCATTGAGCTGACTCCATAAGAACACTAGAAAACAATTCAACATTTCTTTTATTAACGTCTATAACACCCATTCATAAACTCCTTAAAACGATTTTCAAACTAAAAGCTAAATATACTTTTTTAACTTTAATTTAAACTCTGGTTTTGTTACATCAATACTCGGTAATATCGAGTACTACTTAGCTGTATTGATATATCTTTGTGTATACGGACATATTTGTATGCACTTTCCGCACATGGTGGCTTCGATACCTATTTTTGCAGCCCTTATTCTTGCCTTTTTACGACATAATATAGGATTAAAAAAATCATCGCGATCCTTTGTTATATCCCATGCCTCACCTGTGGCAGCTCCTGCAGGACAAGCATTTACGCATCTCATACATGAACTGCATTTTGCATAATTTATTGATTTAGATACTTCAAGTGGTGCATTAGTAAGTATAGAAGAAATTCTAACAGCAGAGCCATATTCTTCTGTTACCAGTAAAGCACATTTCCCGATCCATCCAATACCTGCACGTGTAGCAAAACTCTTATGAGGCATAAGTGTTCTATAATTGCCAAATTCCTCTTCACTTGCTGTTGTTTGTGCCACAGCTTTAAATCCCCTATTCTTCAAAAATGCAGCACCTTTAATAACTAAATCATCAAGCAGTGAGTTTAACCTATTATATTCAGAATAATACTCAGTAGTTGGCCCATTTTCTATATTTTTAACTATTTCCGGGGTCATCCGTACAACTACTGAAACACCGCATTTCAGATCATTACCTTGATCCTTAACTATTTCACTAATATCTCCAAATCCTACTAATGATGCTCCTTGAGTTAATAACAATTGTCTCAATTCTTCACTTAAATTCACTTTCATCATCACCCCTATACCTTTATTATACATGTATATTGCGCGTTACTTCATCATAAACTTGTCCTATAGTTTTGCTTTTGCTTATTGTACCTGCAAAATATGTTTATGCCATATTATTCAATTTAATATTAACATAAGACTATGTTCATTGAAAAGATTCTAGGTGAGAATGCTTTTGACAAGTTTCGGGTGCTGCCTGGTTACATTCGACAATAACCGGGTGCTACCAGGCAGCATTGGACATACAATATTCATCTATGGTATTTGTAACTACTTTTGCCTGTGCCACTGCCTGGACTACTGTTTTAGCCCCAGTAACCACATCTCCGGATGCAAAAGTTCCTTTTTTAGTTGTGTTTGAAACTATATTTGTTTTAGGGCTTTGACTTACTGCAACAATTGTTGAATCACATTTAAAAAATTCTTCTTTTAAATCCTGGTTATCTGTTAATTGAAGAACAACTCCATTTTCTTTAATTTCTAGAGGTGAACAATATAATTTAAACATTATTCCTGCCTCTTTTGCCTCATTAATTTCGCGTTTTGTTGCAGACATCTGCTGAAATCCCTTTCTATATAAAATAGTTACTTATTTCACTCCATTGATTTGAGCCATTCTGGCTGCATCTATTGCTACATTTCCAGCACCAATAAATGCTGCCTTATATCCATCCTCAAATAGGCGATCCAGAGTGATTACCGGACCTATTAATGTATTTGGTCTAATTTTAACTCCTAATTCAATTAATTTTTCTTCATATTGATCTACCATTATATTCTTTTCAAATTTTACATTGTTTAAATAATAGCTTGATATCTCCGTTTCTTTATTATGAAAATGCACAGGTTCTCCTTTAATGCCTCTTACACAGTTTCCTAAACACTGATTTTCATGAATACATACTAAAGAGCAAATAGCTGATAGTGGATTATTGTTGAATAGTATTTCCCCTGCTTCTAATAATTTACCTTGCTTATATAATTCTATAACTTCTGGAATAGGTGTATCAATTGGACAGTTTTCTCTACACCTTGGGTTCTTACATAATAAACATCTGTTTGCTTCATCACTTAGTAACATAATTTCTTCCTATGTTTTTAATTTTAGTATTAGATTATTATTGTAGTTTCTAATAACATATTTTACAGTTTGCATTAGCTTATACATTTTTAATTATAGATTATACTTATATACGAAAAATATGTCAATAATTGTATTTTATTTAACGATATTTATTAAACAGTAATATATAAAAATTAAAAGAACGTAAACAGATTTTACTCAAACAAATCTATTTACGTTCACTTCAATTAATACAAATGATACTTCTTCTTCATTATTTGAAACTTATTGGAATCTGCATTTTGTATATCAAATATTTCTTTTAAATTGCATCCGCCATCTCTAAATATTGTTTCTCCAACCAAATAATCTATTCCATATCCAGGTCCTAAATCACAAGTGGGGTTGAATTGAAATTTATTTCCACTTTCTTCTTTAACAATATTTAATAAAGAAAATCCGGTTTTCACAGGTTTATACATTTTTCTATCGGTTACATGGATTTGTATACCCTTACAAAGCTCTCCGGAATGTTTTGAAAAAGAAGGGGTAAAATATACAGGCCTAAACTTTACTCCAGTAAGATTTAAACTATTCATTTTATCCGCAATATTATAAGCATTAAGCCATGGAGCACCTATAATTTCAAATGGTTTTGTAGTTCCTCTTCCCTCGGAAACATTAGTACCTTCAAAAATACAAGTTCCGCTGTACAAAGTGGCGGTATCAATTGTGGGCATATTAGGGGAAGGCATAATCCAATTTAAACCGGTATCTTCATAATACATATCCCTTTTCCAGTTATTTAATGGAATAACTTTCAGTGAGCATCCTCCTATAAATTCATTGTTAAAAAGTTCTGCAGTTTCTCCTATAGTAAGCCCATATCTTTGAGGAATTGGATAAAGACCTATAAAGGATCTGCAGTTAGGTGCTATAAAGTTTCCTTCGACATCTTGTCCATTGATAGGATTTGGTCTGTCAAATATAACAAATTCTTTATTAAAATCTCTGCAGCTCTCCATTGCATATGCCATTGTATAAAGATATGTATAAAATCTTGAACCAACATCCTGTATATCAAAGGCAAGGATATCAATATCTTTAAGTATTTCTTTAGGTGGTTTCTTATTGTTGCCAAAGAGGCTGTATACCATTATTCCTGTCTTTTCATCAATATAATTTTCTACTTTTTCTCCTGCCTGAATATCTCCTCTTATTCCGTGTTCAGGAGAATAGAGTGCAGTGAGATTAGTTTTCTCCTTTAAAATATCGATTGTACTTTTAAACTCACTGTTATACCCAGTAATATTTGTAATAAGACCAACCCTTTTCCCTTCAAAAATGTGAAGATATTTATCTATATTATCGATACCCAACTTAACATTTTTCATATTCTTTTAGTTGCCTTTCTATATTCTTTCCATGGCATAAAATTAAACATGCCATAGAAGTCTAAAATATTTTTATCCGTCCAATCAATAACCATTTTATTCACATTTCTTTGCTTTAAAATTTCAAGTGATTTGTACAAAATCAAAAGCCCAAGTCCAAGTTTTCTATAATCCTCATCTATACCAATTGGCCCGAGTCCACCATAATTATCGCAAAGAAGCTTTTTCCAGTAAATAGATGGTCCTATAAAATTACTCTTGTTATCATAAATATGTGCAAAGCCTATAATCTTATCTTCATTCTTAAGAACAACTACATCTCTGTCCTCCATACCTATTTCAAAGAAATCCATTATTTCCTGATACCATCTTCCAGAAAAATTCTTTTTAAAGAATGTAAATAGCTTATTTCTATCATTTTTATCAAGTATCTCTGTTTTATATCTACTCTCCTGATTAAGTCTAATATTGGGAAGTCTTTCTAATTCAACTTTTGATATATCACAAATAAGATCATAAAATGTTTCTTCTATTTCATAACCTCTTTTGGAAAAGAATTTTTCCCCATTTATGCATTCTGATGGAATTCCGGGGAAAAAATGATTTGTATCACTGCCAGCATGTATAAGTTTTACTCCCTTTTCATTTAAATCTTTTTCTGCTGAATCTAAAAGAGCTGTACCTATGCCGGAATTTCTATATTTCATGTCAACAATAATTGAATTTATATATCCTATTGCAGGATTTGGGTTTAATAACCCGCTTGGGGAGCCCCACTGCTTGTATATAACAAATCCCGCAAGATTTTTTTCATCAAATGCACCCAGTATTTTTTTATTTTGTTTATCAATGCCATAGTTTTGCAAAAACAGTCTATCCTCAAGAGGATAAACTGCTCCTATATTGTCGTTCCATAGTTTTATTATTTTTTCATTATCTTTTAAATTCATTTCACTAAATTTCATTTTCTCACCTTCGACTATCACTTTCTTTTATTGCTATTAAAACGGCACCCCAAGCTGAATCATTTTTCATTGGAATTACTTCTATATCAGGATAATTTTCTTTTAATGTTTTTTTAAATTCATCTAATAAATATTTTATATTATTTATAGCTCCGCCTGCGGTAGTCAAAAGCACATGTTTTCCTGAAAGGTCAAGTTTTTCGGCAACAGCTTTTACACATAAAAACAACTCAAAAGAACATTCCCTTAAAATTTTTCTGCAAGCCCAATCACCTTTTTCAAAACATTCATTTACAACCCTTGTGAGACTTGCTATTTCTTTTTTTCCTGCACCACTTCTATAAATATACTCTATTAAATCCTCAGAACATTTAAGGTTATAATGCTTTAAAACTTCATTTTCAAGCATTGTCTTTTCTCCTCTGCCGTCATAGCTTTTTAAAGCAGATTCAATTGCTCTTATACCTATATCATATCCGCTTCCTTCATCCCCTATAATATGCCCCCAGCCGCCTGAGCGTGTCTTTCTACCACCTTCTGTTCTTCCGAAACATATAGAACCAGTACCTGATATTAATATAATTCCTTCACTGCTGCCAACTCCGCCTACTAATGCTATTTCTGCATCATTGACTACCACGATTTTGCCTGAAATTCCAGCATTTATTATCATTTTTTCAATTATTGCTTTATCATTTTCCCTATCTGCTCCTGCTGTACCTATACATACTGCAAGACAATCCTGCTGAGATAAACCTGCCTTGCTTATTCCTTTAAATATTAAATCTTTTAGTACTTTCTCAACATCCTCTATAGAGGAAGAATTAATATTTGATGGACCTCCTTTAGCTTCAGCAAGAATATTACCTGTAATTCCTGCTATTTTTAAAACTGTTTTAGTGCCACCACCGTCTATACCTATTACATACTTCATAGAAACCTCCTTGTATAATAGACATACTAAGAACAGCATGTCCTAAATATAAATTTTCACAGGAGAAACTCCCATTGGCTTAATTTCTCCAGCCAAAACCTTAATAGAACTTTCAATTGATAAATTTGTATACTCGTATGCGTTTATATAAGTAGAAACTTTCTTGATTTTCAGAATATCATATGGATTTCTTAGAGATACAACAATTATGTTGCTATTAATTTTATTAATGCTGTTAATAAGTTCAATCTGACCTTTATGTGATGAAGCATTGTATGAACCTATTATAACCTTATCAGCCTTTCTACATGAAAGTACAACCTTTTGTATAATATCTCCATCTGGATCTAACGGAATGATAAACGATTCCCCGCCAAATTTTAGCTTTAATCTTTCACAAAAGGATGTATTCATTTTGAGCTCATAATCCGCCCCCGTAAGAGCTGAAGCTTTAGTTGATATAGAGACTACTCTGCCTGATACGGGTATGAGATTTCTTTCATTCTTTAAAACAGTAATACTTTTATTGCTGATTTTCCTTGCAAAATCTTTATTTTCTTTGCATCCAACAGTACTGTTTACCTTTTTTATGTCTGGATAAGCATTTTCAAAAAGATTATATCTGCTTTTAACTGCAAGTATTTTCCTCACTGATTCATCTATTCTTTCCTCTTTGATCTCTCCGCAAAGTACTGCATTTTTTATGGCATCCGCACATTTAATGGCTGTATTCTTACTGTGAGATATACATATTATATCAGCTCCAGCTTGAATTGCCAGGACAGCAGCCTTTTCACTTCCATAAGAGGATGCAATTGCGTTCATCTCCATGCAGTCTGTAATAATAAGTCCCTTAAAGCCCATTTTATTTTTAAGTAGTTCTGTTAAAACCTTATAAGAAAGTGTTGCTGGTATTCTTTTATTCTCCACTTTAGGTAAAAGTACATGGGCTGACATTATACCGTCAATACCATTTTCAATAGCATTTTTAAATGGAAGCAATTCTACTTTTTCAAGTCTTTCAATACTGTGATTAACTGCAGGCAGTGAAATATGTGAGTCAATATTTGTATCACCATGCCCAGGAAAATGCTTTGCAACCGCAATTACGCCGCTTTGTTTAAGTCCTCTTATTAAATCTACTCCAAGTTCTGCAACGTTATTAGCATCATCACCGTAAGAACGTGTTCCTATTACTGGATTTTCAGGATTACAATTTACATCCATAACAGGCGCAAGATTTATATTTATTCCGAGAGCTCTGAGTTCAGCTCCTTCAATTTTTCCCTGCTGAAGCGTGCTTTCTTTTACATCTGCTGCTGCAAAAGCCATATTGCCTGGGAAAAAAGTGGCATCCTTATATATTCTTGTAACCATTCCGCCTTCCTGATCTATGGAAATAAAACCGGGAATTCCTATGTTACTTATAAAATTATCTTGAAGCTTGGTGGTGAGATTCACTATTTCATCTTTGTTTCCCATGTTGCTGGCAAACAAAACTACATTCCCTATTTTTTTATTTTTAATCATTTCATCTATATTTTCATCATAGTATTTTGAAGGAAAGCCAGCCATTATCATTTGGCCTATTTTATCCTCAAGTGTTAAATTTTCTACCTCTATCATATAATCACACTCATTTCTCCACAGAAGCTAAGACCGCATTATTGAACAAACGCCTAAATCTTAATATATTTAAGTTGTTTCTGTTAGGATGAACCCTATTTGTAAGAAGTATTATATAAATATCATTTTTTATATCGATCCACATAGAAGTTCCTGTAAACCCTGTATGTCCAAATGCATCAGGTGATATTATATCTCCTCCTGAAGAGTTTTTGTCTCCTTTTATACACCATCCATATCCTCTATCATCATCCAGATTTTCTGTATGATTCCTGGTCATAGCTAAAAAAGATGCATTTGATAAAAATCCATTTCCATTATTTATAAGCATATTAGAAAACTTGCAAAGATCAGACATATTTGAGAACAATCCTGCATGTCCGGAAACTCCGTTAAAAAACCTTCCATTTTCATCATGACATATTCCAATATAAGGTTTTCCTGATTTTGCATCCACTTCAGTTGCAGCAATGTTTTGAATTTTAGGATTAAAAGTAGTGTTTTGCATATTTAGTGGTTCAAAAATATATTTTTTACTCATAATATCCAGTGGTTCGCCGCCTATTTTTTCAATTATGTATCCAAGCAAAATATAACTGAAATCACTATATACGCACCTTGTTCCTGGTTTATATTGTAAATCATGATGACAAATATATTTAATAGCATCTTCATAGTTTTTACAAAGCTTATATAATGGCTCACATGGTACAAAGCCTGCAGTATGCGTTAATAAATTAAAAATAGTAATATCATCTTTATAGTTTCCTTTAAATTCATTTAAATAATAATTTACATTATCATAAACTGAAATAAGTCCCTTTTCCATAAAGAGCATGAAAAGTGTATTTGTAGCCATAACCTTTGTCAATGATGCTAAATCAAACAATGTATCATTATCCATTGGCAGCTTTTCAGGATATATACACCTTGTTCCAAAACTTTCCATTTTTAGTATGCCTTTTTTTTGCCCCACTGCAGCCTGTGCTCCAGGGAAATAATTTTTTTTAACAGCATCATTTACAAGGGAAAAAGCATAATCAAGTTTTTCTAAGTTTACAGCCATTAGCCTCATTCCTTCCTATTTAACCCAAAACTTAATAAGTAAAAAGACACAAAATGAAAATATTGCAAAAAAAACTATTAAAATAGGTACCATAACTTGAAAAGTGGCAATAAAAAGAGCAACAAAATCTTTAAAATGTATTCTGTTGTCAATATTATCATTCTGGCTTTTATCTACTTTACTTAAAACTGATTTTCTGTACTTTTGAAATCTCATATATCTTCACATCCTAATACAAATG
The DNA here is from genome assembly GCA_029256485.1 of Clostridiaceae bacterium. Next base: position 18,352 of record JAQSXU010000025.1, on the reverse strand, counting down.
ACATGCAACAAAATGATTTCCGCCTGCATTTTTAAACTTAGGTTTTTCTTCCGAGCATTTTTTAGTAGCATAAATACATCTAGTATGGAATTTACATCCTAAAGGTGGATTCGCCGGGTTTGGTATATCACCTTTAAGTATTACCCTGCTCCTCTTCAAAGCTGGGTCTGGTACTGGAACAGCTGACAAAAGAGCTTTTGTATAAGGATGCAGAGGGTTTTTAAAAAGATCTTTCTTGTCAGAGAATTCTACCATTGTTCCAAGATACATAACTCCAATTTTCTGGCATATGTGCTGTACAACACTCAAATCATGTGAAATAAATAAGCAGGAAAATCCTTTTTCAGCCTGAAGCTCAGAAAGTAGATTTATTACTTGGGCCTGAATTGATACGTCCAGAGCTGATACAGGTTCATCAGCAACTATAAGCTGAGGATCCAGTATTAAAGCGCGTGCAATACCTATCCTTTGCCTCTGACCCCCTGAAAATTCATGAGGGAATCTTTTAATGTGATATGGAGCTAGTCCACACGCTGTTAGCATTTTTGTTACTTTTTCGTTTAATTCACTTTTTGTACATAAGTTATGGTCTAAAAGTGCTTCGCCTACTATATTCCCAACTGTCATTCTTGGATTAAGTGAGCTGTATGGGTCCTGAAATATCATCTGCATTTTAGGTCTTAAATCCCTTAATTCATTTTTATTTAATTTATATATATCTTTTCCCTTATATAAAACATTTCCATCGGTTTTTTCAATAAGTCTAAGTATTGTTCTTCCTGCAGTAGTTTTACCGCATCCAGATTCACCAACAAGGCCCATGGTTTCATTAGCTTTAATTTCAAAAGATATATCATCTACACTTTTCACGTATCCTACAGTTTTTCTAAAGAATCCACCTTTTATGGAAAAATATTTTTTAAGATGTTCAACTTTTAAAATTGGTTCTTCCATCTATTTTCCCTCCTCATAAAGCCAGCATGCAACTCTATGTTTAGGACATACTTCTTTAAGTTCTGGCTTCATTTCTCTGCATATATCCTTTGCTTTTTCGCACCTTGGATTGAAATAACAACCTTCAGGCATATTTAATGGGTTAGGCACCTGTCCTGGAATTGAATATAATTTATCCTGAAATTTATTTATTTGAGGCTTTGATTTAAGAAGTCCTCTTGTATAAGGATGAAGGGGATTTTGATAAAGCTCAAGTACAGGAGCCTCCTCCACAATTTTCCCCGCATACATTACAATTACATAATCAGCCATTTCTGCAACAACACCAAGATCATGAGTTATAAGCATTATTGAAGTGCCTAGTTCCTCTTTTAATTCTCTCATAATATCAAGTATTTGTGCCTGAATAGTAACATCCAGTGCTGTGGTGGGTTCATCTGCAATCAAAAGCTTAGGATTGCATGAAATTGCCATAGCTATCATTGCCCTTTGTCTCATACCACCGCTTAATTCATGAGGATAGCAGTCAACTATTTCCTCAGCTCTAGGTATTTTCACCATTGAAAGCATTTCAATGGCAACCTTCCTTGCTTCCTTTTTACTGATACCTTTATGGAGAATAAGTGATTCTTCAATTTGATCCCCTATGGTAAATACAGGGTTTAGAGAAGTCATAGGTTCCTGAAATATAACTGAAATCTGATTTCCCCTAATATTTCTCATTTCATTTTCGCTTAATTTAAGTAAATCTTTTCCCTCAAGAATAATTTCTCCTTCTTCTATTTTCCCAGGGGGATACGGAATTAATCTCATTATAGACATAGATGTAATACTCTTTCCGCAGCCTGATTCTCCAACTATAGCAAGTGTTTCTTTTTTCTTAATTTTAAAGCTTACATTATCCACAGCCCTGACTTTTCCTTCTTCTGTATAGAAATATGTCTTAAGATTTTTTACTTTAAGTAAGTCTTCTGACACTTTGATTACCTCCTATTTCTTAAGTTTTGGATCAAGTGCATCTCTTAGTCCATCACCAAATATATTTATTGCCATAACAGTAAGCAGTATACTAAATCCTGGTGCCATCCAAAGCCAAGGAAAGTTTTGAAGTTTATAAAGATCACTTACAGTCTGTATCATATTACCCCAGGAAGGTGTAGGAGGAACAACTCCAAGCCCCAAAAAGCTCAGGGAAGACTCTGTAATTATTGCACTGCCAATATTTAAAGTTGCACAAACAATAATAGATGGAATAGTGTTTGGCAAAAGATGTTTAAATATTTTTCTTTTATCCTTAAGGCCCAGGGAATTTGCAGCTAGCATAAATTCCTGTTCTCTCAGAGTAAGTATCTGACCCCGTACTATACGGCAAAGACCAGGCCAGCCAAGAGCACCAATCATAAACATTAGAACAGGCACCCTATACTGAGGTTCAATTTTTAAATCGCTTAAAAGAGCGCCTAGTACAATTAATATGGGAAAGAAAGGAATACATAAAAATATATCAGCTATTCTCATAATTATATTGTCTATTATTCCACCGTAAAATCCGGCTACGGCACCTAGCACACTTCCAAGAATAATTTCTACAATTACCGCAACTATACCAACTGAAAGTGATATTCTACCTGCGTACATTACTCTTGTAAATACATCTCTTCCAAGTTCGTCAGTCCCCATAATGTGCTGAAGACTTGGTCCTATGGTTGTATTATCATAATCCATAGAGTCATATGTGTATCCTGAAACAAATGGTCCTAATATTGAAACCACTACTATTACTAAAAGTATGCAAAGCCCTATAATGGCCAGCTTATTCTTTTTAAGCCTTCTCCATGCCATTTTAGCAGGACTGATAATTTCATTATTGTTTCTTTTATTTTCTGATTTGTTTTTTATCTTCATTTCGCTCTCCATCCTTCTCTTAATCATCTACTCTGATCCTAGGATCAACAGCTGCATATGTAATGTCTGCAAGTAAATTGCCAAGAAGAGTAAGAAGTGCAACAAGCATATTAAACCCCATAAGAAGCGGATAATCCCTGTTGTTGGCTGCTTCCAGTGTTATCCTTCCTATACCGGGCCAGCCAAAAATTTGTTCCGTTATTATTGCTCCGCTGAATAGTGCCGGAAGCCACATGCCAATTATTGTTATAACGGGAATAAGTCCATTTCTAAGTGCATGTTTGTAAATAACAACCTTTTCTTTTAATCCTTTGGCTCTTGCAGTTCTTATATAATCCTGCCTTACAACCTCCAGCATGCTTGTCCTTACATATCTCATAAGACTTGCTACATTTTCAAATGTCAGAACAACAAAAGGAAGAAACATATGATACAGTACATCAGGTATTTTTTGAATTCCTGTCAAATTACTTCCAGAGGTTGTCATTCCTGAGACAGGAAATATACCTAAGTCTATTGCAAACCATTTTAGTAATAGCAGACCCATAAAAAATGCAGGTAGTGATATACCTATCAATGCAATTACTGTACAAATAGAATCAAAAGCAGAATATTGCTTTGTTGCAGATATAATTCCAAGTGGAAGAGCTATAATTATTGTTGCTATAAAAGAAGCAAGGGCTAAATAAAATGAATTCCATATGTAGCTTCCAATAACATGACTAACAGGCTGTCTATACTGAAGTGAGTCTCCAAAGTTACCTCTCAAAGCATCTTTAAGCCAATAGAAATACCTAACAAGTCTAGGCTGATCAAGATGATAAAGATGCCTCAACTGTGCTGCCCTCTGTGCAGTAAGATGAGTTTCAGCGCTCATTGAATCTACTATATCTCCAGGTGCTAGAGAAAATATCAAAAAGATAATCAAAGAAACTCCCAACAATATAGGAATCATCTGGAGCACCCTTTTTACAATATATCGTAACATTATTTTCCTCCTTCTAAAGATATGACAGGCATAGCCTGTCATATCTTTAAATTAAGTTATTTAATTTCTGCTTTATAAACACTATATGAGTAATATTGATATGGTAAGAATTTTATACCTGTTACCCTTGAATTTGATGCCCATACAGTTTCTGGCTGATAAGTAAATATAAATGGTAAGTCTTCATTAATTATCTTGTACACTTTTTGTTCAATTGCAGTTCTCTTAGAAGCATCTGTTTCCTTTACTGCCTGGTCTATAAGATTGTCAACTTCAGTATTTGAATATCCGTTGTAATTATTTGTTGCACCTGTTCTAAAGTTTGCACTTAAATTCGATGAAATTGCATCTGCGCCTATTGAAGTTCCCATTAAATATGCTTCAAAGTCCCTAGTTTTTAGTTTTGAAAGTAGTGTATTTAAGTCAATATATTCAGGTACTACATCAATGCCTAGTTCCTTGTAATTTTCCTTCATGATTGGTATTACAAGCTGGTAAGCTGCGTTAGTTGAATTAGCTCTAACATGCATTACAAATTTAACTCCATCTTTTTGCCTTATACCATCCGAACCCTTTTTCCATCCTGCTGCATCAAGCAATTGATTTGCTTTTTCCACATTGTATTTGTATTCATTAACATCATTAACATATGAAGGATGAGCTTTTGATTGAGGTTCACTGCAAAGAAATGCATTTCCCTTGTATATTGTATTTATAAGCTGCTGCCTGTTTAATCCATATGCAAGTGCTTGTCTAACATTTTTATCACTGAATTTAGGGTCTTTTAAGTTTAATCCCAAGTAAAAAATACTTGATGAAGGATAAGTAGTTAAATCTAAAAATCCTGCTTGCTTTAACTGACTAATATTTTCAGGTGTAGCGTCAAATGTATCTACATCAGTTGCTCCTGAAATCAAGTTTTGCATTTTGTTTTGATTTGTTGTAGCCTTAAATATTAAATTTTTAATCTTTGGAGCGCCCTTCCAGTAACTTTCATTCGCTGTAAGATCCGCTTCTTGTCCAGGTATATATTTTGTTATCTTATATGGTCCACATCCTACAGGATTTTGAAGTTTTGCTTCAATGGATTTTGTATTACCAGGTGTATAATCTTTTCCATAGTAGCCTTTTGGAAGAATAACAGTACCAACTAGATATAAAAATGATGAATTTGGTTTTTCTAGTGTAACTGATACTGTATTTTTGTCAATTACCTTTACCCCTTCAAGGTCATTTGTTTTTCCATCCTTGAAGTCTTTCCATCCTTTAATGCCAATAGCTGATGGATCAACTCCTCCTGAAAAGCTTGGATCATTTATTACTTCTAGGGTGAATTTAACATCATCTGCTGTAACAGGAGTTCCGTCACTGTTTTTTACATCGTTTCTCATATGAAAGGTATAAGTTAATCCATCTTTTGATATATCCCAGCTTTTTGCAACTCCTGGTGCTGGATTGCCATTTTCATCAACATCAGTTAAACCGTCTGTAATTGTATCACTGATATATGCATCAGTTAGAGTTTCTGCATAATAGCTTACGAAATTTCCCCCTGGTACACCGTTGCCAATAATTAAGGTGTCCTTTCTGTTTTGCGCAGCTGTTGGATTTTTGCTTGGATCTGAAGCTTTAGTAGTTTGAATCACGCTGGAAACTTTTGTTTCAGTTTTTTTTGTGCTTGCACTTTTGCTACCACATGCTGTAAAAATCATAGGCAAAATCACAGTAGTACTTACTAAAGTAATAAGACTTTTTCTTTTCATTTCATTTCCTCCCCAAAATTAAAGTCATAAATTAAAATAGGACATCTGGTTAACATGTTTGAAACTTTATTTCATGTAAATGATATCATCCATGAAACAAATTGTCAAGTATCTTGTGATTATTATAACTATTTTGAATAATTGCAAAAAGTATTATTATAGTATAATTAATTTGCTATAATTGGAATTAGGAAGTGAAGTAAAAATGCCAGAAAGTTTGAATCGTATTAAAGAAATAATTGAACATTTAAATTTATCAGAAAAAAAAGTTGCGGATTATATATTAAATAATCCTAAAAGGGTTTCAGATCTTTCAATAAAAGAACTTGCTGAAGAAAGTGGGTCTTCACAATCAGCTGTGGTTAGACTATGTAAAAGATTACATTATAAAGGATATAAAGATTTTAGAATAATGATTGCCAAGGATAGTGTTGACCTTAAAGAAGAAGAAGATATGTACAGTGATATAAAGCCAGGTGACAGCATTTCTACTATTATAAGAAATATTAGTTTTAATAACAAAAAGTCTATAGATAATACTATGGAATTTTTATCTGTAGAATCTGTTAATAAAGCCATAAATGCTATAGTTAAAACTGAACGGATTGATTTTTATGGAGTTGGTGCATCTTATGTGGTCTGCCTTGATGCATTTGAAAAATTTACACGAATAAATAAAAATATAAGAGTTTCACAAGACACTCATTTGCAAACCCAATTTGCATCAAGTTTAAAAGAAGGTGATGTTGCAATCGCCATCTCATATTCAGGTGAAACAAGAGATACCTATGATTCCATTAAAACAGCAAAGGACATGGGAGCTACAACCATAAGCATTACAAAATTCGGTCATAATACAATCAGTGATTTATGTGATATTAAACTTTTTGTTTCATCTCCTGAAATTAATTGCAGAAGTTGTGCTACTTCTTCCAGAATTGCTCTACTAAACGTAATTGATATATTATTCACATCAACTTCAAGCTGTATGTTCGATGATATTAAGGTATACCTTGAAAATACAAGAAAAGCGATTTCTAAAAAGAGATTTAAGTAACCTATACTATTATGTGATTAAATAAAGACTAGGTATGAATTTTAAAATCCTAAACCTAGTCTTTCTGCTTATATATTATTTATAGAATAGTTTTTAAGCCTTTGAAAGTCAGCTATTTTGCATTCTAGTTCTACTTTAGTCCCTGAACTTTCATAACTTCTGTTTATAATATTTGCATTTTCATTTAAATATGAGATTATACTTCCCTTATCATATGGTATAAGCAGTTCACATTTAATATAGTTGTTAAATATTTTATTAACGATAATGTCCATTAGCTCATCTAATCCAGTTTTCATCTTAGCTGATATATAAACAATATTGTCATCTTTATCTTTATGTGCACGTTCTTCTATTATTAAATCTGATTTATTATAGGCATAAATTACAGGAATATCCTCAGCTCCAATTTCCTTTAAAACATCATTTGTAACCTGCATTTGTTCTGCATAGTTGGGATTAGAATAGTCTATAACATGAATCAGCAAATCCGCTTCTGCTGCTTCCTCAAGGGTAGATCTAAAGGCTTTTATAAGGTTGTGGGGTAATTTACTGGCAAACCCCACTGTATCCGTTAATAAAAACTGCTTATTATCAGGAAGCAGAATGCTTCTCACAGAAGTATCTAATGTTGCAAACAGCATATCCTTTACAAATACCTGTTTATCTATAGCTTTATTATATCTTTCCAGCATAGCATTCATAAGGGTTGATTTTCCCGCATTTGTATAGCCCACCAATGAAACAACGGGAATCTCATTTTTCTTACGCTTGTTTCTTTGAGTTTCACGATTCACCACTAGAGTTTCTAACTCTTTGTTTAACATACTTATTCTTTCTTCAATTTTTCTTCTATCAAGCTCCAGCTTTTTTTCCCCAGCTCCTTTATTTCTTGTTCCAACTCCGCCGCCCTGTCTTCCCAGGGATTCACGAAGTCCAATTAAACGCGGCAGTGTATACTGCAATTGGGCTATTTCAACTTGAAGCTTTGCTTCCCTGGACTTAGCTCTTTGTGCAAAGATATCTAAAATTAAAATTGTTCTATCTATGACTTTGCACTTTAATTCTTCCTCTAAATTTCTAATTTGAGTTGGTGTTAATTCATCATTGGAAATCACCACATTGGCCCCTGTTTCCTGCACAAGCTGATTTACTTCCTCAATTTTACCTGTACCAATATAGTAACCAATATTTACTTCATTGACATTTTGTGTAACCTCACCAACAACTTCAATATTACAAGCAGCAGATAAATTTCCTAACTCCTCCATTAAATATTGAAATTCCTCATGATTATTAACATTAGCTCCTACTAAAATTGCTCTTTCTTCCATATCTATTTTCCTCCAATAATTATAAATATTAACCTAACCGCTGCCGCTGTATAAACCCCATGCATGATGCTTTTAGAGGTGGATATAATCTAAATTAAATATGGCATTTCTATTTTTAAAAAACAAAAAAAGAGCAGATTTGTTCTCCCCTCTTTTTCTATAACATAACAAATTTTAAAGAATTTCCTTTAAAAATAGGCGGACCAATCTCGACTACTCCACCCAAAGGCAGAGTTATTAGGCACTATTAAGTTAGCGGCATAAAGATTTAAATCGAAATTTAATCCACATTTTTAAAAGATCCCTCCGTTCCTATAAATTAGTTCCATTATAACCCAATTATATTACTTTTACAATAATTAATGTTTGGTTAACCTCATTACTGTACATGTATTTATATAATTAATCTTTTTTATGTGTCTTTTTACTATGTTTAGTTCCACTATTATTTAATTTCTTCTCCTTTTCCTGTTTACTTCCAACAGATGGATCATGTTTTTCACTCATACTTCTAATTCCTCCTAAATATTAATTTTATTCTTTATAAAAGTTAAGTTAAGCTTCTTCTATCTTTGAAACATTGAAACCTGCATTTTCAATGGCAGACTTCATTTCACTATCCTCAATTGAATCAGTTCCATCTACAATCACAATATTGGATTTTAAATGTACATCTACGTTGTTAACTCCATTAATGCCCTGTAAAGCTGTTTTAATATGGGTGACTGAATGTCCATTAGTCATACCGTCAACTGTTAATCTTTTTTTCATTTTATTCCCCTTTCATTAATATACAATTACTTCTTGTAAATCACTATTTTAGTGGGCAATTGCAAGATTCAACCAGCAAATTTACTTTTAATTTATTTACCTTAATAGATAGTATAAATAAAAAGGTTTAAAATTATTAATATTTTTTTAAAGTTTATAATGGTTTTTGCATTCCTAACGCTATTTACCAACTTTGTGATAAAATTAATTAAAGGGGAGTGATTTCTTTGAAAATTGGTTTAGTTTTAGGCGGCGGCGGTTGCAAGGGCGCTTACGAAATTGGTGTATGGAAAGCACTGAAAGAATTAAAAATAGATATGTATATTCAGGGTGTTTCAGGTACTTCAATTGGTGCCTTAAATGCAGCACTTTTCGCTTTAAATGATTATAATTTAGCAGAAAGCATATGGATGGAAATTACTAGGGAAAAAGCATTGCCAACAGATAATGTGGATCTTTTCGCCAAAGGTATAAAATTATTTTTGGGAACTAAAAATATAAATTTTATTAAGAGGCACTTGCCTGGGTTATTAGAACAGGGTAATGTTTCAAGGCAGGGACTAATGGACATACTTGATAGCTTAAATCTTCATAAGGCACTTTCCTCTTCAATACCTATTTATGCTGCTTGTGCTGAGCTTCCTGATTTAAGTGGTAAGTACTTTAAATTAAATGAATATCCCGTTGAGGCAGCAAAAAAAATATTATGTGCTTCTTCAGCTATTCCTCCTGTGTTTCCAAGTGAAGAAATAGAAAGTGTGAAATATGTTGATGGAGGTTTATTTGATAATTTACCAATTAAGCCTTTGTATGATAGAGGTTTCGACATGATATTTGTTATTAATTTAGATAGAAATTTTGTTATAGACAGAAGCAGTTTCCCAAAATCCAAAATAATTTGCATATGTCCAAGTTCAGACCAAGGTGGAGTTTTTTCAGGTATACTTGATTTTTCAAATGAAGGCATTTGTAACCGCATAAGGATTGGCTATGAGGATACAATGAACCTTTTAGAGCCAATATTTGAATTTCATAATTTTAAATTAAAAAAACTTCCTGGTGAGATTCTAATGAACACAAGCAAAAATATTGCTGAAAATGTTATAGGTATATTTAAAGATAAAACAAAGGATAAAACAAAAGATAGAACAAAGATCAATGGCATACCTTTTAATGAGAAGTAGTATCCGACAAACATCGGGTGCTACCAGGTTACATTCGACAAAATAATGAATAATATTTTTCCTTATAAGAATACTATACTTGAAGATTGAAGTGAAGAGGAGTGAACAAAATGAGTATTAAGGGAAAGCCTACTAATTCTCAAATTTCCGCAGCTGGCACTGAAATAATGGATAATGGAAAGAAAAAACATAATAATACAGAAAATAAAAATAAAAAACATAAATAACAGTTATTTCTTTTAAGGAGGTTTAATTTTGGCAAGTATAACCGGTGTAGTTAAATGGTATGATCAAAAAAGAGGTTATGGATTTATATCCTGTAACCAAGGAAATGATGTTTTTGTAAATCACTTACAAGTTAAAGAAAAGGGAAATGACAAGGATCTACGCGAAGGTGAAAGTGTAACATTTGACATCACCGATGGTCCAAAAGGTCCTATGGCTGTAAATGTACAAAAGCTATAAATATCAGGTTATCTCAAGATTATATAAATTAATCCAAAGATAACCTTATTTTAATTCTTTTTAAATATATAAACAATTGCTGCTTTGCCTGCTTTTTACCAAACAGCTCTATTTGGAATCATCTAAAGATTTACCAACATCTTCTCTGCTGCAGTTCTTATGGACCCATCTCTCTATACCGTTACAAATTACAACATTATATATTATTTCTCCAGTCCTTATTTTTCTGCCGCAATATGGGCAGTCGCTGTCAAACTGGGCAGCCTTACCTTCAGAAATTCTAATTGGTTTTTTCATTTCAATTTCTTCAAGACTGTTTTCTATTTTTTTCTTATTATCATTGCAAATTAAATAACTTAAGTAATTTGATAAGCTTCCTCCAAAATATTGTTTTGCTTTTTGTTCTGCAGCTTCCAATACATAATCTTGAAGGCTGATGGTTTTTTTTACTGACATACTTAAATTTGCTCCCATTTACTTAATTCTAATACCATTGTATGCAGATGGAAGTAACCTGTGCTTATTTTGATGACATTAAGTTATATAATGAAAGTTGTTCACTTCCTGATGCTGAGCCTATATTTAGGTTGAACCAATTTTCCTTCTCTAGTTTTTCCCTAAACTTTAAAATATCAGTATCAGAGTCTGACAGCCATTGATCTTCATCTTCTTTTTTAATTATAACAGGCATGCGGTTATGCACTTTACTCATTTGTTCATTAGCAGCCCTGGTCAAAATTACAACCCCAAAATAAGATATATTATTTTTATCTACAAATGACTTGTATATTCCAGCTAAAGAAAATAGTTTAACTTCTTTTAATGAAATTTTATATTTAGTCTTGCCCTTTTCTTCATTTTTCCACTCGAAAAAAGCATTGGCTGGAATAATGCACCTGTTGTGTAAAAATGCATTTTTAAAGCTGGACTTTTCCATAGCTGTTTCAATTCTAGCATTGATTATTTCCTTGCTTAAGCCATGAACCTTATATCCCCACCTAAAAAAGTCTAATGTTCTATGGTCTTTATTCAAGATTACAGGTATATTTGTTCCAGGAAATATTTCTCCTTTTGAAGCATTAAGTTTTTTTACGTCTGTTATACCATAGCTTGATATAACATCTTCTATATCATTTTCAATGTAAAATCGCCCGCACATGGTAATCACCGCTTTTCATTTTATTTTCATAATTTACTTTTCTTTAAGAGTTATTCTCAGCTTTTGTTGTTCTGTAAACATATCATATGTAGAATTTTCAATTATGCAGTGCTTAACAGTAAATAAAAATCCATTATTAACTGGATAATCAACTTCCTTGCTATTTAGTAATACAAGTATTTCATCATTGCTTATATCTTTTTCCATATCGTTATTTGCAAGCACGTGTCCCCCTGCATCCTTAAATTCGAATACTACCTTCATAATTATTATATTCCTCCATATTTTATAATTAATTTTATTTTACCATAATTATTTTATATGTGTATTGTTTGACTATTTTATACTTAATAACTACGAAAAAAGGATGAAATTTAAATTTCATCCTTTTATAATATAAAAATTCTATATTATTTTTAATTATTCAGTAACTTCTTCAGCAGTATCCTCCTGCTCAACCTGTTCCCTAAACTTAGCTACTGAAGCGTAAATTTCCCCTTCCATATCATTAACTTTTATCTGCTTGTCCAGATTAAAGTCCTTAATTGTAATTGTGTCTCCCAGCTCTTTCTCTGCTACATCAACAGTTACAGCATCAGGCATTAAATCCATTCTTCCAAAAACATCAATTTCTGGTTTATGTATTTGAATCTGAAGCAGCTTTGCTGTAAGTTTGTCTTCACCTTTGAAAATGATAGGCAGCTGTAATTTTATTTCATGCTTCTTAGAAACAAGTTGTACATCCACATGAATTATCTTATCTGATACAGGATGTCTTTGGATTTCCTTTATGAATCCATATTTCTTGTCATTGCCATATTGGATCCACATTTTCGCATTAGAACCATGTTTTCCAAGAACTTTTTTTAGAGGTACTTCTTCAAATTTCACAGGTTCTGAATTTTTAACAGTGTCTCCGTAAATTACTCCTGCTATAAACCCATTTTCTCTGAACTTTTTAGTGCCTGTAGTCCTTTCAAATGCATTCAAAATAATTTCTTCCAAAATTGTCACTCCTCTTGGCTCACTTAGCCATTATTTATTATTCTGCATACGCGTGTTACCAATAATAACTAATAGTGAAATTTGGATTAAACTTTAAATAAATTTGATTATTAACCAACAGTATCTAAAATATTATATTTACTTTTGCATAAATAATAATACAACTAGTACTACTATTTAAAGGTAACATTAGTAATGTAAAATACACTTACATTATAACACAAATGAAAAAATTTTTTCAATTCGTCACATTGTCCTTAAAGTGAGTCGACATTTATCGGGTGCTACCTGGTAGCATTCGACAAGAAATCTACTGCATACTGTGAGTAAAGTGCAGTGCTAACTTCAAGTCCATCTTCATCCACTGTAAACTTAGGATGGTGGTTTGGATAGCATATACCCTTTGATTTGTTACAAATACCAACAAGAGCAAAAGCTGCCGGAACCAAGTTAGCGTATTCCGCGAAATCCTCTCCACCCATTACCTTTTCTATGGCTACAGATTTTACACCAATCTTTTCTAGTGATTTTTTACCTATGTTTACACATTCAGCATTATTAATTACCACAGAGGTTCCATTTGCGTACTGAAGCTCGGCCTCTGCTCTGTAAGTACAAGCTGTATCCTTTATTACTCTTTCTATCATCTTTGGAAAGTTATCTCTTATTTTAGGATCAAAGCATCTTGTAGTACCTGTTAAAGTTCCTTCACTGGCAATGACATTGAATCTTGTTCCAGCATTAAGGGAACCAACACTTACAACTACAGGCTGAAGTGGGTCAATTTCTCTACTAACAATAGATTGAAGGTTCATAACTATTGCCGATGAAGCTAACACAGTATCAATACCCTGATGAGGTGCTGAACCATGTCCTCCTTTACCTTTTACATTAATTGTGAAAACATCAGCGGAAGCCATTATTGGTCCCTCCTGTATATTCACTGTACCGCATTCAAGATCACTCCAAACATGTATTCCAAAAATACCATCCACCCCATCAAGGGCACCATCTTTAATCATGTTTTTGGCACCCATGGCAACTTCCTCACCGGGCTGGAATAGTAATTTTACTGTTCCGCTAAACTCATCTTTAATGTCGTTTAATACCATTGCAGCTCCAAGTAAAGATGATGCATGGCAGTCATGTCCACAGGCATGCATTAATCCTTGGTTTTTTGACTTAAAGTCGCAGGTGTTCAGTTCTGTTACACTTAAAGCATCTATATCAGCTCTAAGTGCCACTGTTTTACCAGGATTCTTTCCCTTAATTTCTGCAATAATTCCTGTATTTGCAATGCTCTTATATGGAATTCCCAGTTTGTCCAATGTCCCTTTAATAATTTTACTAGTGTTATATTCCTGCAAACTAACCTCTGGATACATATGCAGCTCTCTTCTTAAATTAATAACTTCCTGTTTATATTTCTTAGCGTGTTCTCTTATATTCATTTATTAGTACCTCCATTTTAGATTACAATAATTTTACAAAGAAACCAGCAAGTACAACTGAAGTGATTGTAACTGTTGTAAAGCCAGCTACAAGCATTTTAGGAACCATGTCACCCAGCAGGAATTCTTTCTCTTTATCAGTTTCACATACCGATTTAACAGCTTCTGTTGTTAAAATGTAATCTGCTGGAAAGCCATATAAAGCAGTAAGAGTACATGCAAATGCCATTGGGAAGGAAACATCAGTTATTTTACTCATAATGAATGCAACAATAAGCATTCCTATTACACCCAAGAAAATTATGCCTATAAGGGGAACCGCTATTTTTCCTAACATTGCAGGTGTTGCTTGTGAAAGGCTTGAAAAAATATAAGCCATAAGTATTGTCATCAAAAATCCAAATGAATCAGCCTTTATCAAAGCTTTTTCCTCTAAAAACCCTACTTCACAGAATATAACACCTAGTATAAGACAAACCACAAAATCATTAATATGTACAACGGGTCCTATTAAAGATGCAATCCATCCTACAATAGCTAATTTCATAATGATAATATATGGCGTTTGATATTGTACTGGTAAAGGTGGTATAAGTTTTTTTCTCAATTCAACTGTTTTTTCTGTAGAATTATCTTTTTTATGGTACTCACCTTTTCTAAATAAATCTAATATACGCTTGGACTCTTTCTTTAAGCAGTATGAGGAAATTGGATAACCTACAAACCCCTGCATAACATATACAGCCGTAACAAGTACTGCAACTACAGGCAAACCCTTATCAGCTGCAGCCTTATTCATTAATATTGAAGCTACTACTCCGCCGGCAAGTGGAGGGGTTGCAGCAACAACATACTGCCATCCAAATATTACTTTTCCAACTGTTAACAGTACTCCAGACATGCCTCCAATGCCCAGAACTGCAATAACAATTATTTTCCATTGTGCTAAAAGCTCTCTGACGCTCATTAAAGTTCCCATATGCACAAGCAGGAGATACATTGATATTGACACAATTCCACCACCAATAGATCCCTTTGCCATAATGTCCTTAGGAAAAACAGTCCAGAAACCAATTAAAAATAAGATACTAGTTACAAAAACTGAAGGGACAAAAGCCTTTGATTTGATTGAAACGGCTTCTCCAATTGATAATAATATTAAAACCATTGTAAATGCAGCTATTACGCTAAATGTTATATTCATAATAGAACCCCCTTAATAATTTAATTAGCTTTTGAAGAATAAATGAAGCATTTGATTTCAACGAATTCGTCTTTATTTATTGTAGAAATTTCCTCATTCCTTATATAATCCTTAATGGCGCCCCAAATTATACAAAAGCAAGGAGATCTAAAACAAATCAAATTTAATGAGATAATTTGTGTAAAAAAAGTCTCTATATGTTTGATTAATACATATAGGGACATTTAAAGGTTATTGAAAAGAAATATACCATATACAAATATAGATGTCAACATAATCTTGCAAGTTTTTATTCTGACATTGCAAATATCAAATATATCTCAAAATTTATCTGTAATATATTAGTAACATTTAAGCCTTGAATCTACTATCATATAGGGGTTTATATGATTTTATATATATTATATGTAAACATTTAACTCAGTATTTTGCAATTTATATTTACATAAATTGCGTTTTTTATATCATTTGTTATGTATTTTTGCAAGTTTAACTTTATTAATGTAAATATTCAAAGCTTAAATTTAATATAACTAGGATTTAATTTATCTCTATTTTTTATTTGTGTAAACCAAAAGACGAAACCATATATATTCTATATGATTTCGTCTTATAGCTTGTTTAAGTAACTCCTATTTACTCTGTCCTATTGGAATCTAAATCAAGGATTTAAACAGCTGCGAATGCGGACTTTGCTAAGAATGGAATATCATCTGATTTCACAATTTTCTTTAAATCAGCTGGAATACCAACATCTGTAGATAACTTCTTAACTGCATCTACGGCTGCCTTACGGTATTCTTCCTGAAACATATTTTCAGTTCCTTCAACACCCATAGCTTTTGCAATGTCTCTGTACTTTTCACCAGTTTCTGGTGCATTATAAGTCATAATTGTTGGAAGCAAGATTGCATTAGCCACTCCGTGAGGTGTATCATAAACTGCTCCAAGGGCATGAGCCATGGAGTGAACAATTCCTAAACCCACATTAGAAAATCCCATGCCTGCAACATACTGTGCAAGAGCCATATCTTCTCTTCCCTCAGGTGTATTAGCTACAGCAGGTATGTCATGAGAATCTACGCATACAAATTTACGTTTTTTCTCCACATCAGTAATAACATAGTTAATGGTAACTTCAGCTGCAGTGCCGGCAGTAGTTGGATCAGCAATAATTGGTCTGCACCAATTTACAGTTTTATATTGTGAATTTATAAATAATCACAACCAATCTTTTGCTTGTACAACTTCTCAGCTGTTAACACTTTATTATTAAATAATTATTAAAAAGCTTCAGAAAAGTATAATTTCTGAAGCCTCCTTGTTTTACTTTATAACCCCATACCATCCAGAATTTCTTTAAACTTTTTTAATTCCTCAATAGTAAGAGTAATTCCTTTTCCCATTTTTTTATGTTCTCCGTCCCAGTCTCTTAAATCAAATTTAGGCTCCTTATCGTTCCAGGAAACCAAATTTAATTCCTTCTTCCACCCCTTTGCTGACTCTGAAAGAGTACCAATGTTTTCTTTAATTTCAAATTTAATATCTGCCATTTTACTGACCTCCTAAAATATGTTTTGATTTCTCTCTATAGCATTCCATTTTTCTTCATGTTATTTACCTTATTTATATTGTAATTCAATTTGTTGTTTATTTCCACGAATTTGGTTATTATTACAAAAGAAAGCATCAGAACTAAGTATTCTGACGCTTTCTTTTTAATCTTATCAGGTTCATTTCTTTTTAGTTTTGTCTTTACTTTTATCACCTTTTTTAGTTGATCCGCTTTTACTTTTTCCCTTATCTGGCATGTTATTCAATCCTCCTCTACATAAATCATTCTAAATTATATATTCCATATTATTACTAATATTCCTTCTTATTAAATTGAATTTTACATATAAAAATTTATCAACAGTAAAAACACAGAACCTATACAAATTCTTTAATTGATTTTTGAACAACATTAATATTGTTTGGCATATCAATCAGCGGCTTTCCAGTGGATAATACATTATTCTTTTCATGGAATGTTTTTCTTTGCTGCTGATAAATAACTCCAATTGGAATTCTTTCACCAAACTCCATGGATTTTTCCATAGCTGCTATTTTATTGGATTTGTCATAGCTGTCATCCAGCCTATAGACACGCTTACTGTAATAAGTAAATGTATTTACTTTATTAAAGCTTACGCATGGCTGTAAAATATCAACTAATGCATACCCCTTATAAAGAATTGCCTGTTTCATAATGGAAATCAAATGTTCCCTGTCACCGCTGAATGCTCTTGCCACAAAGCCAGCTCCTGAAGCAATAGCTAAAAGCACTGGATTAAGAGGAGTATTTATATTTCCTGTAGGCTGAACATCCGTTATTTGACCCTCAGCTGAAGTTGGAGAAGATTGTCCTTTAGTCAAACCATAAATCTGGTTGTCATGGACAAAATGTGTTATATCTACATTTCTTCTTATGTTATGAATAAAATGATTTCCTCCCTCTCCATAAGAGTCACCGTCTCCAGTATCCACAATAACCGTTAAATCTTTATTGGCAATCTTTGCAGCTACAGCAGCAGGCAGTGATCTTCCATGCAGGCCGCAAAAGCTGTTAGCACTGATGTACTGAGGGGTTTTTGCCGCTTGCCCTATTCCGGCTACCATTAATACTTTATAAGGATCCATATTCAATTCTTCTAAAGCTTTTTTTAAGCAATCCAAAATACTGAAATTTCCGCAGCCCGGGCACCATGCTGTTTCATAGGTACAAAAATTATTTTCGCTCATAGTTCTACCTCCTTTGAATCCTTTCCACTATTTCTTCTCCAGAAATCTGCCTGCCATCATATTTTAATATGCAGTCCGTGCACTTGATGCCAGTCTGCTCTCGAATAAGATCTGCCAGCTGACCAGTGGCATTTTGTTCAATATTAACTATCTCTTTTACTATCAAAGCCTTTTCTTCCAAAAGCTTTCGAGGCAGCGGATAAATATCCCCGAATACCAAAGCACCGTATTTGCCGTTTTGTGCATTGTTGAGTACTTTCACTGCTTCTGCAATAGGTCCGTATGTTGAGCCCCAGCCCACAAGCAGTGTATCGCAGTTTTCCGAACC
>JAQSXU010000418.1 GCA_029256485.1 Clostridiaceae bacterium | reverse complement strand
TACAGCAGGTGCAACTAAAACACCAGTAGAGCTTGCAAAAATGGCAGGAGTAGATATAACAACAGATAAACCACTTATTGATACGATTGAATATATAGGTAATATAATCGATGAGATAGTTAAGCTTACTGAGGAAATTGAAGGATAAGTTCATTTTTATAATAAGATAATGTTAATTATAATTCTTAATAGAATGTAGAGAAATATTTGTTTAAAGATAGGGAGTAAATATGAAATTAGAAGAACTGGTTATTAATAATTATGATAAGCTAAACGAAAATGACCGTCATATATGGAATTATATATGTAAAAATAAACGTGAATGTTGTAGAATGTCTATTGATGAACTAGCAAAGAAATGTAATATTTCAAGAACAACAATTTCTAGATTTACTCAGAAACTATCTTTAGAAGGGTTTGGAGAGTTTAAAGTAAGGCTGAAATTAGAATTTAATGAGAATGATAATATTAAAGATAGTAGTGTAGAAGAAGTGTATCAAGATTACTACAGAACAATAAATGAAATGAAAGAGAAGGATGTCTTGGAAATATGTCGTATGATTTATCGTGCAAAAAATCTTTTTGTTTATGGAACTGGAACAGTGCAAATTGCAGCAGCAAACGAACTTAAAAGACACTTTCTTAGTGTAAATAAGTTTTTCGTTACATTGCATGGTGAGGGTGAAATGGATACAGTGCTAGAAACAGCTACAGAAGAAGATTTAATTGTAATTATATCGCTATCTGGTGAAAAAAAGTCAGCAGTGGAGCATGTAAAAAAAGTGAAGGCTAAAAATATACCTTCTATTTCTATTACAAAGTTAACAGATAATCCAGTAGCAAGATTATGTGAACAGAATTTATACATAATTACAAAGCATATAAGGATAAAAGATGTGGTTACTTTTGAAAATGTAGGTCAGTACTTCATCTTAATAGAAATGTTATTCTTAAAATATATCACGTATTTAGGGCACTTAAAAGAAGATGGTACAATATTATAAAGTGTATATATGAATAAAAAGTTGACACAATATTTAAGTGTCAACTTTTTTTTGTTTGTATAAAGAAAATTGAAGAAATATAATCTGTGCGAATGCACAAATTTTGTGCAAATAACTTAAAAATGCACATAGGAAGTAAGTGGGTTAAAAGCATTGAAAAGGGTTTAAGTAATTGTTAATATTAGCTCATACAAGATATCTTGATAAAAAAATTTAAATTATAAACACAATTAATTTTTGTTAAATTGTAAATAAAAAATTTAATAGAACTTAAAGAAAGCTAAGTTACAATAATTATTGATAAAAAATTCTTAAGGGGGTCATAAAAATGATGCAAAAAATTCAACGCTTTGGAGCTGCGATGTTTGTTCCAGTTTTATTCTTCGCCTTTTATGGTATGGTTGTTGGATTTTCTATTTTGTTTACAAATCCAGATATTATGGGATCAATAGCAACCAAAGGTACAGCATGGTATAGCTTTTGGTATGTGGTCCAACAAGGTGGGTGGACAGTATTTAATCAATTACCATTATTGTTTGTGGTTGGATTACCAATTGCCTTAGCTAAAAAAGCGCAAGCACGTGCTTGTTTAGAAGCTTTATTAATCTATTTAACATTTAATTATTTTATTAATGCTATCCTTACTCTTTCAGGTTCAAGTTTTGGTGTTAACTTTGATTTACCACCTGGGGTTACTGATGGAGTGTCAAGTGGACTTGCAATGATTGCAGGCATAAAGACTCTTGATACTGGAATGATAGGTGCAATTTTAATTGCAGGTATAGCTGTATATCTTCATGGTAAATTCTTTGAAAAGAGGTTACCAGATTATTTAGGAATATTCCAAGGTTCAGTTTTCGTAGCAATGATAGGATTTTTCGTAATGATTCCAACGGCTTTATTGATGTGTTTGGTTTGGCCAAAGGTTCAAGGTGGTATAGGTGCACTACAAGGATTTTTAGCTTCATCAGGAGTTATTGGTGTATGGATTTATACATTCTTAGAACGTATTTTGATTCCAACAGGATTACATCACTTCATTTATGGACCATTTATTTTTGGGCCAGCAGTAGTTCCAGATGGTATTGCTTCATACTGGCCAAAACATTTAGCAGACTTTGCAACAAGTGCATATTCATTAAAAGAAATGTTCCCAGCTGGTGGGTTTGCACTTCATGGGTCATCTAAAATATTTGGATGTACAGGTATAGCATTAGCTATTTACACAACTGCTAAACCTGAGAAGAAAAAAATTGTAGCTGGTTTGCTTATACCTGCAGCAATAACAGCTATTGTGGCTGGTATTACTGAGCCGCTTGAATTTACATTCCTATTTATAGCTCCAGCATTGTTTGCAGTGCATGCTGTGTTGGCAGCAACTTTAGCAGCAACAGAGTATGCATTTGGTGTTGTAGGTAATTTTGGAGGTGGACTAATTGATTGGTTTGCACAGAACTGGCTACCATTATTCAAATATCATCCAGGTACTTATATAACTCAAATAGTAATAGGATTATGCTTTACAGTCATATATTTCTTAGTATTCCGCTTCTTGATAATAAAGTTCAACTTTGCTACTCCAGGGCGTGAACCGGATGACGAGGAAGCAAAACTTTATACTAAAGCTGATTATAAAGCAAAAAAAGGTGAAACAGGAGAAATTAAGAATGATACATCAGATGGAAGTCAAGCTTTACAATTCTTGCAAGCTTTAGGTGGAAGTGAAAATATTGATGATGTTACTAATTGTGCCACTAGATTGCGTGTATCTATAAAAGATGAAAGCAAATTGGCACCAGATAGTATATTCAAAAAAGCTGGAGCTCATGGAGTGGTAAGGAATGGAAAAGCTATTCAAGTTATAGTTGGATTATCAGTTCCCCAAGTGAGGGAAGAGTTTGAAGGTTTACTTAAAAATCTATAAGTTAATATAAAAAAATTAATCTACTATATACATTAAAGTAAAGTGATTAACTTAAAAATATTTGTATTTCTTAATTAAAGTTAATAAATAAAAAATATATTTCAATTTAAGGAGGAAAAAATTATGAAAAAATTTTCAATAGTAGTAGCAGGTGGAGGAAGTACTTTT
>JAQSXU010000138.1 GCA_029256485.1 Clostridiaceae bacterium | reverse complement strand
TTTGGTAATCGTTACTTCTTGGATATACTTTATTTGTATTTGGAATAGTCATGTTTAACTCTCTCCTTTGTATTATGCTAATTTTCTGACTATCCCATTTTTACAATACATTTCTTCATAGAATCACTCCTAAAATAATCCTTATTTTTTAATTCATGCTCTATTATTCTATTTTCAAAGAACATTGTTCGTACTTTCAATTTCAACAGTTACTTCACATATATATACCATTACGAAACAAAATTTATATATTAATTATACCTTCATTTCCATAAATTACATATAAAAAACCCAATGTAGGATTTTTGTTAATGTTAATACCAAATTAAAGGTATTTTTCACACTTATGTAGAATTAAAAATTCATAGTAATAACAAATATTTACTAAAATTTACTTACACTGGAGGAATATTAATTGAATAAAACAAGCACCTTGAAATTAAAATTTAAAGCCATAGTGAATATTTTCCTATTAACACTAGTATTTTTTGGTATTCTACTTGTGGTACAAATTTTTATTGTACTAATATGTTTAATTTACTTTTCACTAAATGGCAGCGGTTTACCAGCAATTGCAGTTAGTAGAACAAAATCATTACTAACAAATAAATCATTGGTATATGTATCTCCAAGAATAATACTTCAGAATGCTACTACTATTTTTACAGTAATATTATTTCTAAAGGGAGGATTAAAAAATAGAATTAAAGATCTTAAACTATCTATTAGAGCAGATAGTAAAATACTGTTTAGTTCTGGTGTTTTTACGGCATTTGTGAGTATAACAATTATTACTTTGCTAGGATTAATAGTAGGGATTACTAAATTTGAAAATCAAGGCTTTTCTTCTATTTCTCAAATACTTAATGCCTTAGTTATAAGTGTTTTAGTATTCATATCAGTTAGCTTTGGAGAAGAGATAATGTTTAGAGGGTATGTTCTTAAAAAGCTTTTAGAAAGTGGCAGTAAACCATGGGCAATATTAATGTCAGCTTTTATATTTATGATTTATCATGTAGGCACATATTCAAAACTTTTTGATTTTATAGATGTCTTTATAGCAGGAATTCTATTAGCATGTATGTATATAAAAACAAATTCCTTATGGTTATCCATAGGCTTTCATTTTATGTGGGATTTTTCACAGTCATTCATTGTAAGAATAGAAGATCAACCTCAAGCCGCATATAAGGCACTTCTTCAATTTACCGTTCCAAAGGATGTTTATATCCATGGAATAGATTTGGGATGTAAATTTGAAATTATTTTTATTATAATAGAAATAATTTTAATTTTGTTATTATTTTATAAAATGAGTAAAATTAAAGTTAATAATCTCTTGTTTTAAATTTTCATTCATACCTGACACCTGCTTTAATTTATTTCACATTAGAATACTACCTGAACTACTGCTGCTTACAGCATCTTTTGAATTTCTTTAAGTCTCTCCTCAGAAACCTGAAAGGCCCCTTTTAATCTATCCTCATCCGGGGTTTCAAAGTAAACTTCGTCAGGTGATATCTTTTCAATCATTCCCCTGATTCAATACAATATAAATCATTTTTTAGTTTCTTTTCCCAAAATCATATAGTTTATATAATAAGACGTTATCAACATAATCAATCCAAAGAAATTTGGGATTATTAAGTTAGTATTTTGAAATATGTTTTCATAATGATATAAAGGCGTTAAATAAATTGCAACAGACATAGATATTATCATTCCACTGGCAGGTAGTATTAAAACTAATTTTCTTTTTCTTGCTATCTCTGCGATGATATAATAGAAAATCACAGTGCATATCCAAAAATTCAATACAAGCCATGCGTGGGATAATCTAATATTAAGTTTAGTTTTAAAGTAAGTAACTGATAACATAAATATTATGAATAGAACAATTACGGGAGCAATTTTAGTGAGTTTCAACATTGTGTCCATTCTTTTTTTTATTTTGAAATTAATTTCTTTATAATATCTATAAAAAACATTTTTTGAAAATATCATTAAAGAAATTATTAGTAAACTAAATACTAAAATTAAGTATGACATAAATACTTTCTCCTCTCTAATAAGATGTGATGTAGTACAATACTTCTATTGTATTGTAATTACATCAAAAAATTCAAGTGTTGTTTGCAAATTTACCTAAAATTTGGTTCTCTACCTTTGTAAGTAGCAATTCTTGTATCTACAAAATTAGTTGTACTCTGAAGTATAATATTTTTACTCTTTATTATGTCTTTATCATCTTTAAAACATTGCTTATACTTTGTATACAATATCACTATTTATGTCTAACATAGCATTGATTATAATTATTTAAATAAAGGTGCCGCTTTCTACTTCTCAAGTAGTTCAGCAGACACCTTTATTTATTTATATATTGCAAGATTTATTGGCTGTGATAATTCTACATGTTTACAGTCTGGGCTTTAGGAACATCAGGCTTGCGAATCTGACGCCGTGCATAAAAGAAGATGGCTACCTGTCCCATGCCCGCCAATGCCCAGGTTACAGGGTAGCAGGCAAATAGTATTATCTCTGTGGGATACCAGGTAAAGATTGTAGCCAGCCAAACAATTCGCATGAGACATGCACCTACCAGGGTAGAAATCATAGGGGAAATTGAGTAGCCCATGGCACGAGTCAGTCCCGGATATACATTCATAATGCCACAGGTGAAGAATGCAACCATCATCACATTCAGACGCAGCATGCCAAGTTTAATGACCTCCGAGTCGGAGGTGAAGATACCAAGCAGCGGCCTTCCGAAAAGTACTGTGGCCCCTCCCAGCACAATCCAGGTAGCAAAGACTAATACTGTACACACCTTTGCAATGGTGTCAATGCGGTCATACTTCTTGGCGCCCATGTTCTGTCCGGTAAAGGATAAAGCTGCGTTATAATATGCATTCATTGTGGTGCCGATATAGTTTTCAACATTTCCTGCAGCAGCACTGGATGCTACCATAGTGGAACCGAAGGAATTGACAGCTGACTGTATCAGCACATTGGAAATTGAAAACAGCAGTCCCTGCATGCCCGCAGGCAAACCGATCCTTACAATTTCCTTCAGCTTAACACCGTCAATACGCATCTTCCGTGGTATGAAACGTATAGCTCCGCTGCATCTTGACAGGCACAACATAATAAGCAGCACAGAGAGATACTCGGAAATCACCGTTGCGGTTGCTACTCCTGCAACGCTCATGTGCAGCACCAGGACGAAGAACAAGTTGAATAACACATGTACAGTACCTGTAATGACCAGGTAATACATTGGCCTTCGGCTGTCACCTACAGCACGCAGAATAGCTGCGGCGAAGTTGTATACCATGGTGGCCGGAGTGCTGATGAAATAAATTCTCATATACAATATGGATAGGCCAATAATGTCCTCAGGAGTTCCCATGATTTCAAGCAAAGGCTTACAAAGGATGATGCCTAAGACCATTACAATTAGACCGCCAATAATACTGATGGCTATGGAAGTGTGAACGGATCGTCTCACGGCATCAGGGTGATCAGCACCCCAATCCCTTGCCACGACAACAGTGGTACCTACCGATAATCCCATAAACAAGGTAATGATCAGGTTAATCAGTGAACCTGTTGCACCCACTGCTGCCAGCGCCTTGCTGCCGGAAAAACGCCCCACCACTACCATATCAGCTGTATTGAACATCAGCTGCAGTATATACATTGCCATAATGGGCAGTGAAAACAGCAAAATCTTATTTAACAGCGGACCGCTGCACATATCTATATTACGATTTCGAGAACTCATAAGCCATTCCCTTCCTTTAAATCATATGAACTGAAATTCATCTAATTTGTCATTTGAATAAAATAATTTTTAAATTGATACTCGTTCATTTTAATACAAGATAACTATTAATACAATACTCTCTATAGATAACTGCAGCTTAGAATTTTTCTCATTATATTTCTGTTGATTATCTTTATTAAACCTTATCCATGTGCCGTGTTTCTTGCCATTCTTAAAATAGTAACTGTACTTCTTACATATTTCATTGGCTTTAGCTGCTTTGTTTTCCTTCGAATCTATAGACTTTCCATTTTTTGAAATGGCACATAAAAATGCCGTAAAATTCAATTTTGAATAATACGACATTTTAAGAAATTATTCGGTTTCTGTTGTTACGCTAAATAAGAAGATTCTGACGCAAGAACTCCAGTATCTTGTATTTTGTTCCTAAGTTTTCCCATTAAAAGCCAAGCAAAGGATTTTAATAAAAGTTTTAATTTGGAGTTTGATTTTATCACTTTATAGTAAAAGTAATTTTACTAACAATATCTTTTGCCGTTGTCAGCTTTGATAAATCTTTATTTAAATTTCCATCGCTTCCATCCGGACTGCTGTGGCCTACGGGTACTAAATCATATGTTTTATTATCCGTTACATTTATAGTTACAGCATATACTATTGCAGGCTGACCGCTGCCATATTCGCCGCCAGAATAATTAGCATCTCCAGGTTTGGCTCCTTTGGGGTAGTACTCATTAAAATCAGTTGACTGATTTATTTCTGCAAGAATGATATATTTGTCATTTGTCCCATTTAACTTTGTATTTACTGTTGAGCTGCCCATTGGAGTAGCAGAAGTAACTGTGTCAGGCACAATTTGTGCATTTCCCTTTTTATGTGTCCAGTAAGGCAACGCTTCATTACGTCTGATTTGACCTTCTTTAGCAGTATCTGATGGAGCTTTGCTCCATTTTTCATAGACAATTTTACTTGTAGCATAAAGTGTTTCTATATAATTTCCCTGTGAATCTTCTACCCATACAGCCATTTGAGGAGGTGTCTTTATTTTCATCAAAGAATTTACTTTAAAATCATGCAGATAAGATTTTCCTTTATAAATGTTTATACTAACGCTGTTACCTGTCATATTATCATTTAAATTAATAATTTTATCTTTTCTTGCTAGTGTTACAAAAAATATAATTGTGCATGCTATTAAAGCTATAACTATAAATAATATCATTGACAGTCTTTTCATATCTTGTATCTCCTTAAAAATTTTATTTTTCAATAGAATGAAGCAGAAATTTAAATGCTGCGTCTACTAATTCTGCTGGCGTTATATTGTGATAATGAATCAAATACTTTTCTTTCTTTCTAGATGTATTCAATACACCTACTATGCTCGCCCACAAGATAAGTGATGTATTGTCTGCGTCAGTAATATCCAAAATAGCACCTTCATTAATACCTTCAATTACTGCATCTTTTAAAAAGCTAAATAGTTTTTCCCCCTGCATGTAACATTCCTGGATTGACTTAACATCATTATTATTGAAATCCATATCTCCATTTTCATAATCCATTATTGCTTTAAAGTAATCAGGATAATTGTTGCTAAAATCAATAAGTGTTTTTCCTAACAATTTAATCTTTTCAATTCCGGTTTTTATAGAACTTTCCTCTAAAGATTGTTCATAAATGCCATTCAGCAGCCTGTAGCCTCTTAACATAATTTCAAAATATAATTGTTCTTTGCTTCTGAAATATACATATAAGGTCCTCTTACTAAATTCTGCTTCTTCTGCAACCTCATCCATAGTTGCATTACTAAACCCTCTTTCAAAAAAAACTTTTTCTGCAGCATCAATTATATCTTTCATACGTATATCTTTTTCCATTTCCTTACGCGCTTTAACTCCCAATTCATCATTCTCCTTCACATATATGAATATAAGTACACTCATGGTTTACTTATATTCATCTTAATGTTATATGATTAATTTGTCAATACTGTATTTCAATTTTATAGTTAAACAGTTTAATATATAAATAGCAAAAAAAGACAGGATTTATATAAAGAGTTAATATATAATATAGAAAAGAATTAAGTAAGGTAGGTATGCTAATATGAATTATGATGATTGTATTAAAAAATCTATTGAATATATAGAGCATAATCTGAATAATAAAATATATAGTGAAAAAACAGGTCAACCTATTGAAAAGATAGAAAAGGATATGGAAAGAGACTTTTTCATGTCTGCGGAGGAAGCTCTGTCTTATGGAATAATAGACAAAGTCCTTTGCAGATAGAAAGTCAAGCTTTGAAAAGCAATATTTTCCTCCATTATCAGGATGAATTTTTGTCATATAAAAATTGCTGCTTTATTCATTATGATATTTTATAGCAACTAACAATTTATTTAATTCTAGCGTTATTGTTTCTTGATTATCTAATATCTTTTTATTTTGTCTGATAACTATATAGCCAATTATTATTGTTAATAGAATTATTAATATTATTAATAGAATCATTAATTCCATAAATTTTACTCCTTTCTAATGTGTATGATACCTTATTCTACTAGTTTACAATGATTTTCAAATACGTAAAAGCTTGTACTATTAGCAATGGTGCTTCATCAACACTATTGTTTAACAGAGCCATAGGGCCGGAATGAAGCAAAGAATAAGGATCAAAGATGGTTTATCAATGATTATGAATTATACCAGGAAAAGAAATTTTTACTTTTATAATATTTCCATTTTCTATGGTTATTTCACCTTTATGTTCTTTTATTATCTGGCTGCATAAATACAACCCAAACCCCCTGCTGTCTTTATTTGTATCTGTGGTAGATTTTACAAAGGGATCAAAGATATTATCAAATATTTTATCCGGTATTGGATTGCTGTGATTTATAACTTCAATATAATACTTATTTTCTGATGTATAAGAATTAACCTTTATTGCATTTTCTCCAACGGAATACTTTATTGCATTGTCTATGACATTGATCATTACTTCCCTGATTCTATCCTCCTGCATCCTTACTGTTCCTTCGCATATATTTGTTAATATTTTTAGAGAATACTTATGAGCCTTTATACTCATATCATTACAGCCTTGAGAAATCAGCTTTTTCATATCCACTTCTTTATATTCTTCTTTAGCAGCATAGAGCCCCTTTGACACCTCTATAAGCTCTAAAACCAGCTTGTGGAGCCTTTCACTTTCTAGATATATTCTTTCAACAGCCCTTTTATCAAATTCTTTTTCTTCAACCATTCCTGTAAGTAATAATTCTGCATAGCCTGATATAGCGGTTAATGGTGTTTTCAATTCATGGGTTACACTATTAAAAAACTCCCGTCTTCCCCTTTCCAGTTTATCTACTTTCTCCTTCTCTGCCTCAATGGCTTCTATCTGCTCTTTTATTTTATCTCTCATTTTTATAAATTCCCCTGCAAGAACAGCAACCTCATCATTTCCATGTTTATTAATAGTAATATCATACTCACCATTACCTAATCTTTTTATTGCATCAGTCAATTTACTAATGGGTTTAGTGATTTGTGTTGTGGTGATAAATAAAAATATAAATATAGCTGTAAAAATCCCGGCCTCTATAATATTAATAATATTTATAGTGCTTTTATAGGACTTATATTCCAAGTCATAGTTCTTTACTATGCTTATGATTCCTATATAGCTGTTATCAATATATATGGGATAAGTGAGAACTGCATTTACTCCGCTGCCCTTATACTTTAAATCTGCTATTGCCTTGCCTTTTATGGCTGTTTTACTACTTTCACTTATTATATCCCTGAATTCTTCCTCAGCATTTCCCTGTATCAACTTATAATTTAAATCTGTTATATCACATGTGCATTGATAATTCAGAGATATGTATCTCACAATATAGCTTCCCTCTTCAACCAGGGACTCCTGCTTATCCTTAGTTCCATTAGCCATAAGCTTGTACTTTATATACTCTTGAGTACCATTCATCACCTGTTTTAAGGAATGATTTATACCCTGCTCCATGTTTGAAGTTAAAACCTTTGTTATTGCCACATTCATTACTATCAGTGAAGCTATCAGTATGAATATTAAACCTGTTATAAATTTATATCTTATTTTCATCAGGCTTACCTCATTACATATCCTATTCCAAAAACTGTATCTATAATAGACGGCCCATTATCCTTGTCAAGCTTGCTTCTTAATCTTCTCACATGAACATCCACAGTTCTAAGCTCACCTTCATAATCGGAGCTCCAGACTTTATCTAAAATATCCTCTCTAGAAAAGACTTTATTCCTGTTTTTAATAAAAAATTCCAGTAATTCATACTCCTTAGGCTTAAGCTTAATTTCTTTATTGTCCTTAAGTACAATCCTGCCCTCCAGATTAACTTTAACAGATTTATTTATTTCTATGAATGGTTCCTCAGCCTTCTCTTTGTATTTGCTAACTCTTCTCAATGCAACCTTTACCCTGGTTAAAACCTCTTTTATATGGAAGGGCTTGGTTATATAATCATCGGCACCCAGCTCCAGACCTAAAACCTTATCCACAATGTCATTACGTGCAGTAAGCATTATTACCTACACCCTTAACCATGTACCCATCTGCCCTTAAAGCAGATACTAAAATATCATTTATAGATATGTCATCCTCAACCACTAAAACCTTTAATTCCATTTAAAAGACTCCTTACTGATAATATATTATGTTAGAATATTACTGGGCTTTTACTCCAGTAATATTCTAATAACTATAATTAAGGTATAAATTGCTGCTGTAGTTTAACTACTACTTTATTTTCCAAATCTATATAGCATAAAAACCATCCCTTACTGGTGTCTAAGGTTTTAAGTTTTTCATAGCTTATTTTTACTTGGGCTGAACTATAACCATCAAGCAGATATCCACAAACAGATACCTCTGCCTTAGGGGATATCTCATAGGTCTCTACACTCTTATCCTTATTTCTAACATAGTAGCTGTTATATATATATCCGTCACTACTAAAGCGTGATTCATCCAATCCATCTTTTTTGGCCTCTATTGTAGCTCTTCTATCATTTACTGTATCCATAAAAAATTCTGCCGGATCAATTTTTAAATATCCCTTACCATTTTCCTCATATATTTTAGTTATATAACCTGTTTTTCTTGTTCTCTCAAGCTTATTTACTTTAAGATATAACTCTACGCTTCTATCGTATTGCTCTATTTTACCCTGATATTTTACGGTTCCTGATTTACTTGTATCTACAGTATTATTGCTCCAGACAACATTAACTTCTTTATCTTCGTTGTTTATCTTTGCATTGATTTTTACCGGCAATTTATATTGGACATTTTGATACACCTCTGTATCTAGCCTGGTAACTTCAAATCTTGACCTTATATCATTCAGCAGCTTTGTCATATTGTCGGTATCAACATTGTTACTTATAGCCAGTTTTATAATATAGTAAGCATCATCTAATCTTTGCTTTTCCATATACCTGTTTTTTATTTCTATATATGCTCCCTTGTTAGACTTATCTAAAGAAAGTGCTTTTTCAAAACTGCTCTTAGCATCATCATATTTTCCTTCATTTAAAAAATTAACTCCCTTTTTTATAAGTTCTTCAATTTCATTTTCCTGCATCATTGCCTCTTGCTTAACATCATCTGATAATACTGTTGTCTTCCTTTTCTCTGTACACCCCGAAGCACTGGACATAACTGTCAATGTTAATAATAAAATGACCATTTTCTTTATCAAAATTAATCACTCCTAGTATTTACTATACCTAAATATTACCACTGACATTTTGTCAAAATTAATTAACTTGTTACCAACTTGTTACTGCATAAAAATTATTTTATATATATAATTATAGTCCATTATTACATTATTTTCCATTACCCGGTTTTCAATATTGTAAAGTGAAAACTAAAAAGGCTGTAACAAGACATTGTCCTGTTACAACCTAAAATCTTTTTATATTTAACCATTACTTTATATCATCTAGTATATTTTCTTTTATCAATGGTGTTATCCTGCCGCTGTAATATATGCATAAAACATGAAGGGCTCTGGTGCAGGCAGTATAAAGCAGCAGTCTTTCTTCTTCACAACTGTAATTTTCATCTCCCGCATTATAAATAAGCACCACGTCAAATTCCAGCCCCTTAGAAAGATAAGCCGGGATTACCAGGGTATCACTTACATATTCATCATCATCTTTCATTATGGCTTTAACATGAACCTTGCCTTTTAAAAAACTGTATACCTGATCTGCTTCCCTGGCAGTCCTTGTTATGATTCCAATGGATTGGTATCCGTGCTCCTTGTATAGTTTTATGTCCTGAAGAAGTCTCCCTTTTATTGCTTGTTCTGTTGGAAAACCAAGGATTAAAGGCTTACCGCCACTTCTTTCCACACATTCTGCTGTGATATCCTTATTAAGCAGCCTTCTTGAAAAACTGGTAATTTCCATTGTGGATCTGTAGCTTTTGGTTAAATTTATTATACAGGTATTATCCTTGGGAAATATATCTGAAATATTATTGTAATCTCCTAGGTTCATAAAAGGGTTGATAGATTGATTAAGATCTCCCAGCATAGTTATATTAGCATGTTTAAAAAGCTGATAGAAGATTTCATACTGCAGAGGTGTATAATCCTGAGCCTCATCAATAATAACATATTTGATGTCCGAGGTTTTGGGAAGGTCTCCCAGGGCACCTTTCAGATATAGAAGGGTGGGCTGGTCCTCATAATTAAGCTTACGGGCTTTCAGGTTTTCTAAAGTATAGCTTTTTATTTCATGAATTTTACTGTCACATTCTTCAGTATTAGGGCCTGTATAAAAAAACTCCAGTTTCTCAAATAGCTTTTTATAAATATCCACCAAATCGAAATCTGTGATCCTATTGATTTCATAGTATATATCCTTCAATTCATTTTTTACAGCAGCTATACTGTGCTCCATAATTTCTACTGTATCTATATAAGAACCGGAATTCCTAAGTTCACCATTCACCAGCCACTTCCTGTATCCGCTGCTTTTCATAAGGTTCTAAAAGAAACAAAATTCTTTCTTTTATCTTTTTAAGTCTCCTTTTCAGAGGAAGCTGGATATAATCTTTAAAAAACAGCGCCTGTATATCCATACCGGAGATTATTAATCTATCTCTGAAAATGATATCTTTAAAGCTTCTGTCCGCTTTTTCAAGGTAGGTTACATATTGCTTTAATACCTCCATAAACTCCATGGAACATTTATATTTGATATTATTAATCCTCTTTTCATAGTTTGATCCTTTCTCAGCAGCAAGAATATATTCCATCATTTCACAGTAGTCTTCCTTCACAAGTTCATTTCCTAAGGCCCTGTGCATATATTCCTTAAAGGTTGTCTGGCTCATATTGTCTTCTCCAAGCTGAGGTAATACATTAGAAATATAATCA
>JAQSXU010000417.1 GCA_029256485.1 Clostridiaceae bacterium | reverse complement strand
TTGATTACTTATTCCTACACCTACAATTTCATTTTTATTAACTTCAGCCTTTTTGATCAAATTCTTAACCACTTCAATTGTATTATGATATATTTCCATGGGATTATGAGATACCCAGCCTTTATCATTAACAATTTGTTCATGTGATAAATCTGTTCTTTGTACAAGAGTTCCTTCTTCATTAAACAAAAGTGCCTTTGTGCCTTGAGTACTTTGGTCTATTCCTATAATATACTTTGCCATTTATATCACTCCGTTATTACCTTTCCTATTTCTTCTGCATTAAATTTATCTATTTTAGAATTTCTTCTGCTACCTTAACTAAATTTTCTGCTGTTAAACCATAATGATTAAATACTTCTTTAGTATTTCCTGTTATAGGCGCTTCATCTGCTATCCCAAGTATTTTCATCTTTGTAGGAGCCATTTGACAAACAACTTCAGATACTGCTGCCCCAAGGCCACCGTAAATACTGTGCTCTTCTATTGTAATAATTCCTTTTGTTTCTTTAGCTGCTTTTATAATTGCTTCATTATCTAAAGGTTTTATAGTATGCATACTAAGAACTCTACAGCCTATTCCTTTAACTTCTAATTCTTTGCTTGCATCTAATGCTGCCTTAACTGTTTCTCCTGCAGCAATTATTGTAATGTCATTGCCTTCATGAAGCATATTTGCTTTTCCTATTTCAAATTCAAAGTTTTCATTTTCATAAACATCTTCTACTGGATTTCTTCCAATACGAATGTATGCAGGCTTATTATATTTTTGAAAGGCTTCAATCATCTTTTTTGTTTCAAATCTATCTGCTGGAAGCAATACTGCAATATCCGGAATAGCTCTAATAACAGCAATATCTTGAAGTGAATGATTTTTGTTTCAAATCTATCTGCTGGAAGCAATACTGCAATATCTGGAATAGCTCTAATAACAGCAATATCTTGAAGTGAATGATGTGTCATCCCTAGTGCTCCATAGCTTACACCACCACTAATTCCGATTAACTTAACATTAGTTTTTGAATATGCAACATCAACTTTTACTTGTTCAACACTTCTCATAGATAAGAAACAAGCTGGCGATGCAACATAAGGCTTTTTACCACAAGTTGCAAGCCCTGCTGCAATTCCTACTGAATCTTGTTCTGCAATTCCCACTTCAACAAATTGTTCTGGAAATTCAGCGGCAAAGGCTCCCATTGATGCTGATCCTCTAGAATCACAAGTTAAAACCATAATATCTTTATCTTCTTTTGCAAGTTCCATTAATGTATCACATATTACCTGACGATTAGAAATCTTATTCATTATATAGTTCCTCCTTCTAATTCTTTGACAGCTTGATTATACTCCTCTTCTGTTAGAACTCCATGATGCCATTTTACATTGTCTTCCATATAAGAAATTCCTTTACCTTTAATTGTTTTTGCAATAACCATTGTTGGTTTTCCTTCTTTAGCAGGAATATTATCAAATACTTTTAGCAATTCTTCAATGTTGTTTCCATCTACCTCTACTACTTCCCAGCCAAAGCTTGTCCATTTACTGCTTAAATCTTTTAAGTCCATAACTTCTTCAGTTGATCCTGAGATTTGAAGGCCATTTCGATCAACTATTCCTACTAAATTGTCTAATTTGTAATTAGCAGCTGCCATAGCCCCTTCCCAAACAGAACCTTCAGCTTGTTCTCCATCTCCCATAAGTGTAAAAACTCTATAATTCTTATAATCACGTTTACCTGCCAATGCCATTCCTACAGCTATTGATAATCCATGTCCCAAAGATCCTGTGTTTACTTCAACACCATTATTTTTATTATTAGGATGGCCAATTAATGTAGAACCATATTGACTGTAAGTTTTCAATTTTTCTTTATCAAAAAATCCTTTATCCCCCAAGATATAATAAAGAGATTCTGCAACATGCCCTTTACTTAATATAAATCTATCCCTGTCAGGGTCACTAAAATTTTTAGGGTCAATATTTAGTACTTTATAATAAAGTGTTGTTAAAATATCAATACTAGACATAGATCCTCCAACATGACCTGCTTTAGATGAATAAACCATATCAAGAACACCTTTTCTTATTTGTCTTGCTTTTAGTTCTAAGTCCATTACTTCTCTTTCCATAGCTCTCCTCCTAAATATTTAGTTTATATAAATTTTCAACTTACTAATTTAGTTTTATTTTGTAATTCCAATTATACCATCACTAATTATTTTAGTAAATATTTTTATTTAATCAACTAAATATTTATTCATTTTTCATTTAAAAATAGAAAATCACTTTATTCGTCTAAATATCCCTATAATACAAACTCTGTAAGCAAGCATTTTTATATAACCCCTATTTTTATCAATAAATAAAATTTTAAAAAACCACTAAAAAAAATTTAGTTAATTTATTTTAAATACAAAATATGAATTTAAGTAATAATTCCTATATGAATGAAAATCAGTTTCTCTCTAAAATAAATAAAAAAACCTACGAAAATCCAATTTCTAGGTTTTCGTAGGCTTAATGATAGAATCAACTTATATTATTTATACTCAAATATTAACTATTAAAATTTATTAACTTACATGCTAGTATATTGTTCTACCCTTTTCGTCTTCTATTCCAGACATTCTATAAAAATAAGTATTAACTTGGTCTCTCCAATCTCTAGCACTATCCAATTGTATATTA
>JAQSXU010000416.1 GCA_029256485.1 Clostridiaceae bacterium | reverse complement strand
TCAACAAATTTAGAACAAACTTTTACAATATCTCTTTTAGATAAATTCAGTGTTTGTAAAAATTGGTAGTTCATTTTCAAAATATCTTTTGCTTTTTTGGGGCTATATAAAGTAACACCCCATTTTAAATTATTCTTTACTGTCTTTTGTAAATAGTCTTTTTCATCTATAAACCCATCCCACAGTTTGCACTGTGACTCGCTGAGAATTATATCTACGTTGTGCAAGTCAACCTTTATAGGTTTTCCATTTTCATCTTTATAAAGTGAATCAACAATATAATTTCCTTTGTTTTTAAGTTTACAAAATTCACGAAAATCAAAAACACAAACCATTCCTTTAACAAAGGCATTCCTAATACAAAATTGTCCTGGAGTATAATTTAACCCTAATTCATCTGCCCATTTTTTAGCCAATGTTGGACTAATGAGTCCCATGCCATCAAAACGATTAAATTCTTGTTCAATTTCCATTTCTTCGAGATGGTCATCTTTATTAATAGGGGTTTCTGTTACCCAATTAACTTTAACCTTGCTTTTACTTGAATAATCTTCAACTAAACAAATTCTTGGCGCAGAAACTAATTGGGTAGAAGATCCAGCTAATCCTTTATACGCATTATATTTTGATGGAGCTACTTTTTTAGTTTTATCTCGGTCATTATTCAATCTTCGGTCTAATTCTTCAGTAAATTATCCATCACAATAGTTATATATTCAGAAATAAATTGTGACTCATTGATTTTATTTCTTAAATCATTAATTAATTTTCCATTCTCTTTTGAGTGGGGAAGATGTTGTAATTTTTTAACTTCTTGTTTCCATAAGTTGATTTGTTGATAATCAGGATTTTTGTTGGTTATGTCACGAATTGAACGTAGCATTTGGTTATCAAATTGAGCAATAACTTCTTCATACTTTGAAGCATCATTAAAACTTAAACTAATATCATAATTAAATTCCGCTAATCTCTTGGAATGAAACTTATATGTATAAAAACGTTGATTTGTATTATGCAATTAGGCATTCCTCACTTTATATTATTTAATATTATTTACTTAGATCCAATTCTAATTCCTTTGGTTTATGACTCAATACTTCACTAATATCTACTTGTTCTTTAATTGCCTTAGATACTGCAACTTGTACTAATTTTGCTTTCTCGTTATCGTTTAAAGTATCAAGCAATGAACCGTTCTTTGGCTTCTTACGTCCATGAACAAGGATATTATAACGATAATGTAAATCATTATATAGTTTATTCCATACAAAACCATGATTATAACCATCTGACAGCTTATTTACAATCTTTCTTACCAATTCTTTGGGTTCCCATTCTTCAATATCACCTTGTAGTGCTTTATTCTCATTAGTTAGTTTATTAATATGCTTATTTTTAATTGCCATTAATTTTGCACCTGATTGAGAAAGTGAATCAATATTTCCACTCATATATGCACGGGCATAATCCATCATCGCATCCTTTTCTTCATCAATATCTTTCGTAACTATCTCTTTGGGTAGTTCTTCTTGAGCAGTATCTACAATATTTAATAATTGTGTACGAACTTCTTTTGCCACATCCGAATCACGAAGCAACATACCTACTCGAAGAATAGCCCGCTTGGGAAATATACGAAGCCCACGATTAGGGGCTAATACTTCACTGCCATCTGAAAAAATAATTTTAAATCCAGTCTGACCAAGAGATACTAAAGTTCCATGATGGGACTTTACTTCATTTGCTAAAGATTTCTTTGTTCTAGTATCAAAACCATCACTATTTAATTCTTTTCTATGCCTATCGATAATATGTTTAATAGCACTAATAGAAACATCATAATACTTAGCTACCATTTCAACACTAGCAAATTCAGTATTAGGAAGTAGGATTAATCCTTTAACTTTGTCCAAAACATCAATGCGACTAATCATTTCTTCACGCTTACTTTTATCTTCAATTAATACTTCTTCATTCATCATCTTATGTAAAATCCTCCAAATTAATTAATATTATTTTCACAGACAGGACAGTATCATGACTAAAATTACTGGGTTTATATATCACCTCCTTAACTTGTACCTTTATTATATTTAATATTATAATATTTGTCAATAGTTAAACCTACGTCTACAATCAGATAAAAGTTTCATTTCATTTTCAAGATGTCTCCAACCTCACAATCTAGCGCATTACATATCCGCTCAATCACAGCAAAATCAGCTCGAAGAGAAACTCCATCTGCTAATCGACACAGATTTTGATATTTAACCTTTGCTTCCTTAGACAACCAATATCTTGTTTTACCTTTTTCTTCTAATAAAGCATCAATCATCACTTTCATTATGTATCACCCAAAATAAGTATAAGCTATTTTGAGAGGACAAACTATATCCTACTTGCAGTATACACCAGAAGTGGGTTATAATCAATTCAACGGTACAAAACGACACAAGAATTTTTATAACGTTTCATACATTTCCATGCAGTAGCAAACATTTCTGTACCTGTATACAAATTTG
>JAQSXU010000137.1 GCA_029256485.1 Clostridiaceae bacterium | reverse complement strand
TAAAAAAGCTCCTTTATTTGTTCCTGGGGGACAAAGTACTCAGCTCATAGTAGGCGCCACAAAGGAAAGCGATTTAAATATACTTAATCTTTCAGAAGGTCTTTACCAGAAATATTCTTTAAAAAGAGTTTACTATTCGGCTTATGTTCCAGTTAATAGTGGACATAATCTGCCTGAACTAAAAAATCCTCCAACCTTGAGAGAGCACAGACTTTATCAGGGTGACTGGCTGCTGAGGGTTTATGGTTTTAAAGCAGGGGAACTTTTAACTGATAAAAATCCAAATTTTGATATGAATTTTGATCCTAAAACCTCCTGGGCATTAAATAATATACATTTGTTTCCCGTGGAAATTAATGCTGCTCCCTATGAAACCCTTATTAGAATTCCTGGCATAGGCACAAGAGGTGCTCTAAAGATTTTAAGTGCCAGGAGAATAAGTGCCTTAGACTTTTTTGATTTAAAAAAACTTGGCGTAGTTCTTAAAAGAGCTCAGTACTTCATCACCTGTAAGGGAAAATATTATGGTGCTGTTCCTTTAGATGATAAAAAGATTAAAATGGCACTTTCTCCTAAGCTTGACTTAAATATTTTAGAACAGGAGGGACAACAGCTAAGCTTTTTTGATCATATTCCAGGTAAGGTTTTACTGCCTGCAAGCCTCAATTCAATAAACTTATTAAGTGATAAATATAGTTCAGCCACAGGAGAGTTATAAGGAGGGCGATATTTATTGAGGGAATTTATATATGACGGCACTTTTGAAGGATTACTCACAGCAATTTTCTATGCTTTCCACTGTAAGGAACAGTGCAGCATAAAAAGAAAATCTCAATATTGCCCTGACCTTCTAAGCCAACCTGTTGAGGTTAATACTGAAGAAGATAAGTTCAGCAGAGTATATGAAGGTATAACTCATAAGCTCAATTCTGAAGTTATGGAAAATTTATACTATTTGTATCTTAGTGAAATGAATAACTGCGAGGATGTGGCTGTAAAGTATTTAAAATTATGTTTTACCTATGGAATTAAAGTTAACTTAGCAAAGAATAATGATATTATAATGCTGGTTGATAAATACAGTAGAAGGGTTACCCTTGAGGTTGAAAGGTTCACAGGCTTTGTAAGATTCAGGGAGTTTGCTCCATTAAGCTTTTATGCTTCTATAGAACCAGACCATAATATACTTCCACTTTTAATAGGTCATTTTTGTAACAGGTTCTCTGACCAAAACTTCATCGTACATGATGTTAAACGTGAAATAGCTATTATTTATAATAAAAAGGAAGGTATAATAACTAATTTTTCTAAAGAACATGGAGATAAAATAGAAAACTTTAGTAATGATTCAGAATTAGAAACACTTTGGAAAACCTTCTATAACTCTGTAAATATAATAGAAAGAAAAAATGAAAAACTTAGAAGGCAGCATATGCCTAAGAGATATTGGAGTCATCTGACTGAAGTTAAAGATTTTGACCAGTAACTGTTCCAAAATTACAAAAAAAGCCCATGCTTAATAACGTTAAGCATGGTTAGTTTATTCACCAGATAGGAGGAAATGTACGGTATTGATCTGATTATACCGGATATAACATATTTACTGAATAACAGAGACAAGGTAAAAGGCTTTGTGTTAACCCATAGACATGAAGATCATATAGGTGCTCTCCCATATATTTTGAAACAGCTGAATGTGCCTGTTTATGGATTAAAATTGACTTTGGAATTAGTAAAAAGCAAGCTGGGAGAACAGAAAGTACTGTTATTAATGGCAGACAGCACAAATGTTGAGAGGGTGGTAACAATAGATACATCAACATATGGTTTTTTATGAAGATAGTTTACTTTGATACACAGAAAAATTCTTCTGAATTACTGCAATTCAGAAGAATTTTTTTATAATGTTTTATAAAAACAACAAAATGTAAAGTTAACAGTTCAAAATGTAAAATATAGTTGACAATTTACTTTTTATAGAACAGTTAGCTGAAAGAGTAGGGGTTACCAGACAAACAATCGGTATGATTGAGGCGGGAAATTTTAATCCTTCTATACAGCTTTGTATAGCTATTTGCAGGACATTGAATAAAACATTGAATGATATATTTTGGGAGGTTGATGATAATGAATAAAAAGAAAAAATTAGATGAACGTGAAATTATGGAAATGTATAAAATCGAACATTATGGTTTCTGGTTTATGTTCTGGGCATTATTGGCAAGTATATTTATTCAGTTTATATTTTTTGATGCTTCCATTAAGCAGGTATGTGGTGAATGGGTTGTTTTTATGATTGCTGCAGTGGCAAGTTCAATTGCTTATTATAGGGGTGGTCATTATGATTATTCTACAGAACCTGGAATTAAATCTTATCTTATGTATTCTGTGGTTTTTACAATCGTATTCGATGTGATTGTTGCTATTGGGCTATATGTTCATCATAATTATTATAATATTACTGGATTCATCATAACAATAGTGTTATTTTTGTTGTTTTGTTTGCAGCCTTATCAATAATTGGTGAAGCAACAAAGAAAAGAAGAAGAAAGCTGGAAGAGCAGCTAGATGACAGCAATGATCAGGGAAATAAAATATAATAAGCATATAGACCAGGTTTTATACGAAAAGCCTGGTCTATTAATATTTTATTAAACAAGTTTAAATGAATATTTATTTAGAATTTCCTTTGGTATTAAAAACCTTGCAGTTTTTAAAGGATCTACTATTTGGCAGATTTCTGTATTTCCTGCAATACTGAACAGCAGTGAGATTTCATCCAGTGTTAAAGAAGTTCTTTCTGCTACAAGCGCAGCCATATCTGAAGCAGCTGTGGCTGCGGCTGAATCCAAAGTTGTGTCCGATGCTACTGTACAAAAATATTTA
Source organism: Clostridiaceae bacterium (assembly GCA_029256485.1). The sequence continues at coordinate 8,332 of JAQSXU010000137.1, read as the reverse complement.
TGATTTTCAACTATTGGGTTATTTATTTTTAATTTTTTTATAACCTGGAATTTGACCTCTGCAGTTCCTGGAACTTCAACGCCAGAGCCTCCAATTTCACCGTCACCCATTACAGCATGCATATCTCCTAAGGCAAATAATGCACCCTGAACAGATACTGGAAAATAAACAGATGCTCCTTCACCTATTAAGGTGTTGTCCTTATTACCACCATGAGCGCCTGGAGTTCCACAATTGACAGGCTCTCCAGCCGGTGCCACACCTTGTGACTTCATTTCAATTTTGTTTATAGTTACTCTTAACACATCCCCTGGTTCAGCCCCATTTATGAACACAGGTCCAGTGGCTGGGTTTACTCTGTCCCAGTCCATGGTTTCAAGTTTATCCTCTTTATTTTGTATTTGATTTGAAAAACAGTCCCGAGTCTCTATTTGTACTGTGTCGCCACAGTTTACAGTTAATACTGGTTTATTGTTTTTAGAAAAGCTGAATATCACACTGGAATTTGAAAGCCTACAAGTCATGAAAAGTCCACCTTTAATTTTTAATATTACTTAATATAATATCACCAGGTATATTACTCATCAACCAGATTTCTGGAAAAAGGACTTTGGCTTATGGAAAAATTCTTATGTAAAAAAATGTTAAACATGGTATAATAGTATCTAAATATAATTTAATGAAGCAATAAAAATTTAGTGAATATAACTTAAAGGGGAATAAAGGATGAGGAAAATTAGTATTAAGTATATTTTAATTACTTTTTCAATTTCGTATTTATTATGGTTTTTCCTTGCCTTTATTGTTAGTAAAGGAGTGACACAAGTTGGACAGCCTATCTTCATGATATTATTTATATTAGGTGGTTTAGCCCCTACTGCATCAGCAATTATTACTAAAATTACTAATAAGGATGATTTTAGATTATTTAAAAATCAACTTTTTAAATTAAAACTGAATATATTGTGGTATATAGGAATATTAACCATACCCCTAATAATCAGCGGAATTTCATGGCTGCTTACTTTATTATTAAGTAGTAATCCTGAACAATTTTTACAGAAACCTATTTATTTAGTTTTTGCATATATCCCTATTATGATTATTGGAGGTGGCTTAGAAGAATTAGGGTGGAGGGGAGTTCTTCTTCCTGGGTTACTGAAAAAAACATCTCCTTTTAAAGCCACATTAATAATTTCTTTTATTTGGTCATTATGGCATATTCCATTATGGTTCATTAAAGGCAGTTCACAATACGGTTCAAATTATTTAATATTTGTTTTGAATTTAATTTCATTAGCTTTTTTACTTTCGTTATTATATATAAAAACTAAAAGTATATTTGTATGTGTCCTCTTACATAGTATCTATAATTCTTATATGGCAATAGGTCTCAATTCATGGGCTTATAATAATTTATCCCAAATAATAAATATAACAACAACGTTAATTATTTCACTTAGTATATTCACCATCTTTATAAAACGGAAAGATAAAAGTATTAATGCAGGTATTTAAGACGTATTATTTCTAAAATGCGAAGTAAAGATTATTTATATTTTATGTAAAGGCGATGATAATAGTTGAACGGTGAAATGTATCAGATTTGCTGCATTACTGCAGCAGCAAAAAAAGCACTAAAAGAGAAAGCAGAACTATCTTATACTCCGCTTAAATATGAGAATAGAATTGAATTTCAGTTTCTGCCGGAAAAGAAACTTTTTAGTACAAAAAAATATAAAGCGGAAAATGTACCGGCATGGTATGATTATTGTTTAAAAAAAGGACTATATGATTTAAAATTCCTTGTCCCCGTTGCAGTCAAGGATCGCAGTATTCTTGGCTTTTCCAATACAACACAAAGTTCTCTTGTGTGCTTTTTTAAAGGAGACAAAGTTAATTACTTTTCCGCACAATGGGAATTTGATTCCGTTCAAAAGATGTGGAATATTATTTATATAGAAAAGGAGTGGAAAAATGCACCTTCGGAAAAGCCACATTTTGAAAATAATATTGACAGTTTCAAATCAGTTTTATCCGAAATAAAACAATTGGCCTACAAGATTGATTGTGATGATTTTGCCGTAGTATTTGAAAAGGCTCTTGATATTCTGTTAGGCTCTTCCCATTATACAGATATTGCATATCATATGCCGCTCCCAGAAATTCCAGGAGAAAATCTGCATCTTTTTGAGGCAGCTAGTACTGCTGATGTTTTTGGCGCAATGGGTTCTTGGAATGACAGTCCTCCTTATATGGCACATGAAAAAGGGATGGATAAAGAATACGAGTTTTTGTCCAGTGAATTGTTGAAACAGGTTCGCCTTGCAACTTTATATGCTATTAATGAATGGTAAGATTATGAGCATAACGCCAAGCTGACAAATTCCAATTTGTAGAGTTAAGTAACATAATTTTACTTTCAGCTATGTGGCAACTGTAAATTATTGTGAAGTTGAGATGATTTTATAATAGGTGGTGATAACTTGTGTGATAAATGCTATGTTTTAAAAGAACTTTTTAAAGCAGCAGAAAGTAATTCACATTATAATTACATTCCTACACTAGCATTTATTAAAGAAATGGTAAGGCAAGGAAGATTAGAATTGTTTGCTGGAGACTGCCAGTTGGAAGAAACGGAAAAACATTTGAGTGAAGAAATTCATTACACTGTTTGTCACTATTTTAGGTGCAAAAGTTGCAATCAATATTTTTTCATTGGTGCGTGTATTAGAGGCACGCCCATTTATAAAACAATTGATAATTTAAAAAATGAGAATTTTAGTAATATGTTATGGGGACATTGCGGAACATTATACGAAAAAAATAAACATATTCTATAGGTATGATATATTTCATATCATTCAAAAATGCAAATTATAGGATGTTCTTATTATGAATAAAGCTAAAAGTATTATTGACGAATGGGACCCTGCAGATTTGCTATGTATTTATTGTCCTGATGATGATGAAATATATGAGATTATCAAAGTCCTCCCCAATGTAAAGAATGTCGAAGAATTAGCAACTGTTATGCAAAATATATTTACGAATTTTTTTAGTGAGCAAAAGCCAAAGTGGGATTATACCCAATGTCTAATTATTGCCAAGAAGATATTAAGTTCGTAAAAGTAAATTATTGCGGAACAAAAATTATACTAGGGGGGAACACTAAATGATTAATACTGAAAATGGAGAAATTGTAATTGAAAATCTATCATATTCATTGAATCAAAATGTGAAACGAAAAAGTTTTGAGAGAATGTTCCCCGAAGAATCTATTCGTAACATAGATGATATAAAAAACGGATATATATGGTTTAATATTTGGGGAGGCATTATTGGAAAAGAGAGTGAAATATTACTGGCTTTGTGCTTCAACCCCAATGATGAAATTGAAAGTATTCATATTTATCCCTACGTGAATCGGAATATAGAATTGGATTGGTGTGATTGGTCTGAAGAAAACTTTAATAAAGAAAAAATATTTTGTGATAAATGGTTAAGAGAGAATTTTAATTTAAATGAATGTACTAAATTTAGTTGGGGAACTATTACTTTATTTAGTGACAGACGTTCTGGAAGTAATGGAATTGCTATAAAATATAACTAATTTAAAACAGCCATTAACCATGGTAAAGTTAATTCGTATTAGATTTATATTATGTAATAATTATTTACTTAGCATCAGTCTTCCTTGTGGCTCTTTTAAACAATAGTGTTGATGAAGTACCATTTAGTTGGAATATTTCTTATTGTATGCCATAAGTGCAGGATAAAGCGAATTCATTAAAAAGGTGGGGAGTTTATTGACTAAAGTATTCATGTTATCACTTATTATGATTTTATCAATTGCAGTTATAATTTATCTGATTTATCTTTTGATTAAGGCGCTGAGAATATACATAAAGAAAAATACGTAGTTTTACTAAAATGCTAACTTATGATTATTTATATAATAGGAGGTTGAATATGGAAACAGATTACAATAAAGACTGCTGCATTACTAATGACAGAAATTGGTTTAGATATCGTGCGGCAGCAATTATTATTGAACATGATTGCATTTTGATGGCAAGCAATGATGTATCTCACTATTACTACTCTATAGGGGGTGGTGTTCACTTAGGTGAAACCGCAGAAGAAGCCGTTGTAAGAGAAGTTTTAGAGGAAACTGGTGTAAACTATGAAATAGACCGATTAGCCTTTATACACGAGAATTTTTTTGGCGGAGATGGAATAACTGCAGGCTTAAAATGCCACGAGGTAGCTTTTTATTTTTTGATGAAATCAAAGGGCTCACAGTTATTAAACAGCAATAGCATTTGTGCAGAGGGCAAAGAATATATGAATTGGATACCAATTAAAGAATTGAAGAATCACACCATCTATCCAACTTTTTTTGCAGAAAAATTAATAAATATGCCACATCAAATTGAACATATTGTTACAAAAGAGATCTAGATAATTAACACACAAAATGAGCATATATAAAGGCATTTGAAATATTTATTATTGTATGTCATAAGCGTAATTTAAAGTGAAACATAAGGGAGGGAAAGCAAATGGAACATCAGAATAACCAAAAACAAGCATTAGAAAATAAGAAATACCATAAGATTGGCATAGGAATAGCAATTATTGTATTAAGTCCTGTGTTAGGCTCGCTTTTATTCTATGTTTATATTAATTTTGTAGGCGCAATGATTTCTAGGGATAGTTTTGCAGAGATGTTTTGGTTTAGTTGTATATTTGCTGTTGCAATCCTGGGCATAGCAATAGTAATAGTTGGTTGTAATGAAAAAACGCTAAAACATAAAAAAGCAGTTAGTGAATAATATTTGCATCAGCATTCCTAGTGGCTCTTTTATACAAAAGTGTTGATGAAGTACCTTTTATAATGGGAGAGGTTTAAAATGAAAACTTTACTTGTTATGGATTCAAAAAATTATAATGATTCTATGCCTCGTTTCTTAAGAGAAGCTGTGAGAGCTATAATACTTTCTAGTAAAGGAATAGCACTTGTAAAGAGTGAAAAAGAGGGTTACTATAAGTTTCCTGGCGGAGGTATAGAAAATGGAGAGACACATATGCAAACGCTAAAAAGAGAAACAAAAGAGGAGACTGGCTTAAATATAATTGATTCATCTATAAAGGCATTTGGAATGGTTAAGGAATTACGAAAAAGCCTTTTTGCTGATGAAATATTTGAACAAAATTCATATTATTATTTTTGCGAAGTAGATGAAAATGAAATTTCTTGTACTAATCTTGATAAGTATGAAGCAGAGCTTGAATATCATTTAGAATATACCACTATAAATGAAGCAATAAAGAGTAACAGCATTTATGAGAATAAAAAAGGCTATGAATTCATTAAAAGAGAAACAAATATATTAAGGATGTTATTAAATATTCAAAATTCATAAAAAGATATATCGTTTAGCTGGAATATTTCTTATTGTATGTCACAAGAGTAAATTTGTGCGAAATAATCTGTTATGGATATGTTAGTAGGTATATGTATTTTTTATTACTATATAGTATACTATTTAATTTTAAATAAGGAGGATTTTATGAAACTTTACAGAAATGAATATGAATTAAAAGACGGTCAAAAACTTATTGTACGAACTCCAGAGATAGGTGATGAAGAAGGTTTAATCAATTTAATGCAAACTGTTGATAGTGAAACAAAATTCTTAGCACGAGAACCTGGCGAGTTTAATTTCACACTGGAGCAAGAAAGAAAATTTATTGGTAATGTTATAAACAATGAGAATAGTTTTTTTCTAATTGCAGAAATAAATGGTGTAATCGTAGCAAATTGTTCAGTTGGAATAGTTTCAAATAATAAAAGGTTTCTTCATAGAGCAGGAATGGGTATTACTGTAAGAGAGGATTATTGGAACAAGGGTATTGGTAAAAACCTGATGCAGGAATGTATTAAATGGTGCAAAGAAAAGGGTGTTGAGCAACTTGAACTTGAAGTAGTCACTCAAAATAACCGCGCTATTGCAATGTATCAATGTTTAGGTTTTGATATTTATGGCACAAAAAAACATGCACTGAAATATGCAGATGGAACTTATGCAGATGAATACTTTATGTGTCTATTCTTAAGCGGTATTAAACCAGAATAAAGATTTTGTGCATACATTATATGCAAACATATTGAATTATAGGTGGACAAATTTCTCATAAAATACTTCTCATAACAAAAAAATTCCGTCGGAAATTTGAGATGTTGATGCGCAATTTTCTTATTATACGTTTTAAATAATTAATGGAGATGGAGAATGGGGAGCTTGGAAAAGAGCATTTATATAATTTTTGTATATTTACCATATGTGTTTATGCTAATATCAATTATATTTTTATTTAGAGGTTTTTATTTAAAAAAACACATGAAAATTGTTAAAAAGTATTTTATAATTTCCTTTGTATGTTTTATTATGGGAATAATAATCTATTTATTGCCTGTAATTTTATTAGCTATTATTAAAATATATTAATTGTATCAGCTTTCCTTGCAGCTCTTTTATGCAATAGTGTTGATGAAGTATCATTTATAATTGGGCAAGCCTAAATGTAGCAGTACTGTTGATTTAGCTCATATTATTTTACTGTATTTAACTAAGCTATTACTTTTCTATAAAATATCTTTTCATTTATTTTTATTCTTTTACAAGATGTTATGAAGAAACACTTCTTAAGTTATTGGAGGTTCATGAATGAAATATAAAGCACCAATTTCAATTAGCTTATCAATGATAGCAATTATTAGCGGCATATATTTGAATTTTCCGCAGTTTCTAATGGGCAGCCCGGCAAACATAAAAAATTTAAATGTTACTATTGCTTATACAATATTTATAAATATGGCAGAAATTTATGCTGCTTGGGCATTGCTATTTGTGATTTTATTACTAACGCAGTGGTATGGAATCCAATTTTTTATCAATAATTTTCAGGCTTCAGCCATTATAATAGCTGTTTTATCTATTACGGCAACTGTTACTATTAAGCTTATGCTTAAAGAAACAAAGGGAGATGTATAAATGAAAAACAAATATAAAATTGCTTCAGTTTTATTATTTTGGTTTTCTATGATAATGACTGTCATTATGGCGATTTACATATTAATTGACTATCAGAATTATTTAAAGCATCCTGAGTATTCAGCGCCATTTTCTGTTAATTTGATTTTAATTGGTATAACTTATGGAATACCAATTATTATAGGCTTTGTTGTATCTATAATTTTTAAAAAGAAAGCAGTAAAGTATTAAGAATAATGTGAAGTGAAATGGGGAGAAAATATGTGGAATAAAATTGATAATCAAGGTTTTGTTAAAGAGCAATATCAAAATGCTGACAACCTAAATGCAAGAATTAACTTACATAGCTATAATATTAATAAAATTGATTGGAATATCTGGTTTTTTGAAAAAATGAATATACCAGATTATAGTAATGTTTTGGAATTGGGTTGTGGTAACGGACTGCTATGGGAGAAAAATGAACAATCAATAAATGAAACCTTGAATATAACATTATCCGATTTTTCTAAAGGAATGCTTCAGAGTGCAAAACAAAATATAAAAAATAAAAAGATAAAATATCAAGTTATCGATATACAGGACATCCCATATGAAAATGAAAGTTTTGATATTATTATAGCAAGACATATGTTGTACCATGTTCCAAATGTTGACAAAGCACTTTCTGAAGTTAAAAGAGTGTTAAAACATGGTGGAAAGTTTTATGTGTCTACTAATGGCAAGGGACACATGCAGGAATTAGAAAAGTTAGTAAAAGACTATGATAGAAACATAGATTATGACATTCAAAAATTCGCTAATAAATTAGGCATTGAAAATGGAGATAAATTCTTAAAAAAGTACTTTAGCAATGTCCTCTTGGAAGAATTCAATGGTCAAATTGTAGTTGATAAAGTAGAGCCTGTGGTGTCATATGTAATGTCCTCTATTAATTTCCGAAAAATCATGCTTGATGCACAAAAATTAGATGACTTTTATAAATATATAGAAACAGAGATTGATAAAGTAGGAAAACTTAGAATAAACACAAAGGGAGGTATGTTTATTGCGTCAAACTCATAATATAAATACTTTCTATAAATATTTTTGATCACATTTTCATATTGACCATAACAAGCAATAAAAGTAGGAGACTTTTTTAGTTGTGGCAGATTAGTAAGATAAAACCGCGAAACTAGCTAAATTTAAAATGTGAACATTACTCCGAATATATAAAGGGAGAGGATTGTTATAAAAAGACATATTAATAAAATTATTACCATACCAAT
>JAQSXU010000415.1 GCA_029256485.1 Clostridiaceae bacterium | reverse complement strand
AATGTAAGACTTTGTCCTACAATAATATAATCAGCTATAGCAGATATAATAGGCACCGTTGCCATTATAAGCATTGTCAAACGTGCCCCTATTTGAACATATGCTTCAAATAAGAAAAAATCTCCAAGCACAAAACCAATAATTCCTGAAATAATTAACCAAATCCAATTATTTATAGTAGCATCTAATGGAAGAAACATTCCTCGTGAAAAGTAAGTATATATTCCTATAAATATAAAGGCTACAATTAATCTTATAAAATTTACTGATAATGATCCTACTTTTTTTCCTGCATACTCAAAAGCTATAGGTGAAATAGCCCAACATATGGCTGTTATTAATGCTGCTAATCCTCCAAAATAGGAATGTGACATAATTTAAATCCCCTCCTTAACAATCATATCTTATATAAACTCATCTTTTAAAATTGAGTAATACAACCTATCAACATATCTTCCATCCATATAAAAAAAATCGCGTAATGTTCCTTCATATACGAATCCACATTTTTCAATGACTCTTCGAGAAGGAATATTGATTGATTTATGGGATATTTGAACTTTATGTAAATTCATTTCCTCAAATCCATAATTAATTACAGCTCTTGTAGCTTCTGTTGCTAATCCCTTTCTTTGAAAGAGACTTCCTATGCAATATTCAATTTCTGCAAAATGATTATTTTTATCTAACAAAAAATATGCAATTTGTCCTATACATTCATTTGTCTCTTTTAGTATAATTGCCCATCTATAATAATCTTTTTTTTCATAACTACTTATATACTTTCCAATCAAAGCTCTAACCTCTTCTTTAGTTGTATAAACAGGTTCTAAATACATTGATTGAATCTTAGGATCGCTAATCCAATATTTTAACATATTTTCATCATCTGTGTATTCAAATTTCCTCAGCATTAGCCTTTTTGTTTCAATAAGTTTTGTTCCAATACACTCAGCATTAGCCTTTTTGTTTCAATAAGTTTTGTTCCAATACATGTTATCATTATTCCGCCTCTTTCTTATTTAAATATTTTTGCTATGATTATTATAAATTCATATTGTCATAGTATACAGTGACAGTTATACTTATTTTAAACATGACAGATTCTATTAATATTATCTTTGAGGTAAAAAACATGCTAGAACTATTTCCAAAATTAAATTATAATAGCAAAACACCATTATACATACAAATTTACGCTTATATTAGGGATGAAATTTTATCTGGAAACTTATCTTTCGAAAGCAAACTTCCATCAATTAGAGCGCTATCCAAAGACCTAAAGCTTAGCAAAAGTACTGTAGAAGCCGCCTATGGGCAATTAATTGCTGAAGGCTATGTAACGTCTAAAAAGCGTTCTGGATTATATGTTGCCAAAATAGAAAGCGGCTTTAAAACTATCAAAACTGACCTATCATTCAACAAAGAAGACTTCAATGATAATTTTAATATAAAAATCAAATATGATTTTACCAGTGGTCAAATCGATTTATCAGCTTTTCCTTATGCTAATTTTAGAAAAACAGTGGGACAATGCATAGATGAATATTCCAACGCACTTCTTCTATATGGTGACCATCAAGGAGATTATGGATTAAGATATGAAATTTCTAGATATATACATCATTCCAGGTGTGTTACTTGTTCACCAGAACAAATAATAATATCTTCCGGTACTCAACAATCCTTAATTTTACTATGTCAAATACTTTCAAACGATTTTAAAAGTATAGCTTTTGAGGAACCCAGCTATTTAGGAGCCAAAGCAGTATTTGAAAATTTTAATTTCAATATTTCTCCTATTAAATTAGACTTTGATGGCATAAATATTGATTCTTTATATGAAAGTAAATCAAAACTAGTATATGTTACACCTTCTCATCAATACCCTTACGGTATGGTAATGTCTATATCTAAAAGACTTAAATTATTAAATTGGGCTAAAAAAATTGATGGAATTATAATAGAAGATGATTATGATGGTGAATTAAGATATAAGGGAAAGCCAATCCCTTCTCTACAAGGACTTGATGAATACAATAAAGTTATATATTTAGGGAGCTTTTCAAAATCACTAATGCCTTCAATGAGAATTAGTTATTTAGTTCTCCCAAAATCACTTTTAAATGTTTATAACCAAAAATATAGAATTTATGAACAATCAGTGCCAAGACTATTGCAAAAAACTCTTGAAATTTTTATAAAGGAAGGATATTGGGAAAAGCATTTACGAAAAGCTAAAGTGCTGTATAAGAAGAAACAAGATCTATTAATTCATGCTATAAACAAATATTTCGGAAATAAAGTTAATATAATAGGTTCTGACTCAGGTCTTCATATATTATTAGAAATCAATACACAGCTCAACGAATTTGAACTTATTGAAAGAGCTTTAAATGATGGTATTAAAGTAAATCCAACTTCAGTAAATTGGATAAATCCACCTACAAATTCCTTGCCTGTTATTTTTATAGGCTTTGCTGGAATAAAAGCTGATGAAATACAAAAAGCTATTGAGCTTCTCAGTAAATGTTGGTTCCCAAAAACAAGTTCTAAATTTTTGTAAAGACCAACAAATAAATAATATTAAGAAATATATCCTAAAGCATAAATTTAGTTTTAAGATATATTTCTTATAATTCTAAAGGCTAAATTTCAATTAAACATATAACTAATTTTATTTGTTAATCACACTTCAGCCGCCATTTTTTTAATTTTTTGAAGACATTCCGCTGCTTCAAACTCATTTGCCATAACTACTAAATAATCTCCATTTAATATTTGTGTGTCACCTTTAG
>JAQSXU010000136.1 GCA_029256485.1 Clostridiaceae bacterium | reverse complement strand
AGATCTAAGCAGACTAATATAGAGGGCTGGGTAGAAAAAAAAGGTTTGAAAAAATAATTAAATTAACCTAAGGAGGACTAACAATGATAACTCATGGTAAAAACATTAAGATTTTTGCTGGAAATTCTCATCCTAAGTTAGCAAAGGAGATTGCCGACATTTTAGGTGTAAGTGTTGGAAACTCAAGAGTTGCTACATTTAGCGATGGAGAAATATCAGTAGATATCAACGAAACTGTTAGAGGAACTGACGTTTTCGTAGTACAATCAACTAATTCACCTGTAAATGATAATTTAATGGAGTTACTTATTATGATTGATGCTTTTAAGAGAGCATCTGCAGGAAGAATTACTGCTGTTATCCCATACTATGGATATGCAAGACAAGACAGAAAGGCAAAGGCAAGAGATCCAATTACAGCTAAATTAGTTGCTGATTTAATTACTGCAGCAGGAGCTGATAGAGTATTAACAATTGACTTACATGCTGCACAGATTTCAGGATATTTCAATATACCAGTAGATCACTTATTAGGAGCACCAATACTTGCAAAATATTTTATAAAGAATGGTTTTGCTGAAAGAGAAGATGTAGTTGTTGTATCTCCTGATCTTGGCAGTGTAACTAGAGCAAGAAAGTTTGCAGATAAGTTGCATGCACCAATAGCAATTATTGATAAGAGAAGACCAAAGGCAAATGTTTCTGAAATAATGAATATCATTGGAGATATTCAGGATAAAACTGTTATCTTGGTTGACGATATGATAGATACAGCAGGAACTATAACCAATGGAGCAAATGCATTAGTACAAATGGGGGCAAAGGAAGTATACGCTTGTTGTACACATGCAGTTTTATCTGGTCCTGCTATTGAGAGAATAAACAATTCTGCTATAAAAGAATTGGTAATGTTAAATAGTATATGCTTACCAGAAGACAAAATGTTAGATAAGTTTACTATTTTATCTGTAGCACCATTGTTTGCAGAAGCCATTAAAAGAATATATGGAGATGAATCTGTAAGCAAATTATTCGAAGAGTAATAAATACTACATATGAGTATTAGGGCATACTGTTTAATTCAGTATGTCCTTTTTATAAGTTAATAATATTATTAGTAAGTAAATAATTTGTAACTTTTATTAAACGAAACACATTGTGTACAGATTATATGGTAAATTAAATATATAAACTTTTAGGAGGAAAATTAAATGGATGGTAGAATCGGTAAAATTCTAATTGTTGATGATGATGAAAATATATGTGAAGTAATAAAAATGTACGTGGAAAGCGCAGGGTATTCAACAAGGGTTTGCCATGATGGGAAAATAGCAGAAGAAATGTTTTTAGAATATAAACCGGATTTAGTTTTGCTTGATATAATGTTGCCACACGTGGACGGCGTTGATGTTTTAAAGTGGATAAGGAAGGATTATTCTACACCTGTAATAATGCTTACTGCCAAAGGAGAAACATTTGATAAGGTGCTTGGTCTTGAGCTTGGGGCGGACGATTATATGGTTAAACCATTTGAACCTAAGGAACTGCTGGCTAGAGTCAAGGCGGTATTAAGAAGATATAATACGGATAATGATAATAAAGAAATTATTAAATTTCAAGACTTAACTATTGATATTAATTCATATTCAGTAATATATAATGGTGCAGAAATCAAAATGCCGCCAAAAGAGTTTGAACTATTGTACTATCTTGCAAATAATAAAAACAGGGTGTTCACAAGAGAACAGCTGCTTTGTGAAGTATGGGGATATGATTACCCAGGAGACTCCAGAACAGTAGATGTTCATGTAAAAAGATTAAGAGAAAAATTAGAAAGTGGTGCAAACTGGCAGATAGAAACAGTGTGGGGTGTTGGGTATAAATTTGAGGTGAAATAGCAATGAAAAAAACTGTGTTTTCAAAAATGGTTACAACATTTACTGCCATAATTGCTGTTAGTTTTATTGCTACTGCCGCATTTTTATCTATATGGTTTGACAGCTATTATTACAACCAGAGGAAATCTCAGCTGCTGGCTGAATCTCAGTTAATAGGAAACTCTGCTGAGCAATACATAGACCATAATATGTCTGCAGAAAAGATAAATGATACATTATCATATATAGGAAATTATCTATCAACAAATATTTGGCTTGCAGATAACTATGGCTATGTTTATGCAGTTTCCAATAGCAGTGAAAACAAAGTTTCTGTAAATCAAATACTTACAAGTGATTTAGAGGAACTTAGGTTAAACCACATTGTTGAAAAAAGAGGATTGTATGGAGGTGCTTTCAAAACTCCTGTACACTCTTTGGAAATACCTATATTTTCTGATGCAGGAACATTTAAAGGTGCTATAATAATGCATACATCAATTGATGAAATTAAAGGACCTTTGAAAAAAGTTTATTTGATTATATGGATTTCTGCTGTTTTAGCTATAATAACTTCTAATTTTATTATTTATTTCCTTTCCCAGAAAATTATAATAAAACCATTAGCAGAGATTAATTATGTAGCTGATAAAATTTCAAAGGGAGAGGTTGATAAACGGGTAACAATTAATTCTAATGATGAAATAGGAGAATTAGCTGAGTCTTTTAACTCTATGGCAGACTCATTAGAGAAAGTAGAAAAGAACAGAAGGGATTTTATTTCTAATGTGTCTCATGAGATAAGATCACCTATAACATCCATTAAAGGTTTTATCAGCGGTATAATCGATGGAATAATACCTAAGGAAAAGGAAGTATACTATTTAAAAATAGCCTATGAAGAAACTCAGAGGCTTACTAGACTGGTAAATGAATTGTTAGATCTTTCATCAATTGAGGCAGGGCAATTTAAATTAAAAATTGAAGAAATAGATATTAATGAAATAATAAGATTAAGCGTTATAAAATTTGAAACAAAAATTAAAAATAAGAAATTAATAGTTGATGTATGTCTGCAAAATGATAATTTGTATGTTTATGGTGATAAGGACAGAATAACACAAGTTGTTACCAATCTATTGGATAATGCAATTAAATATGTTAAAGAAGGTGGGACAGTTAATATTACTACCAGAACAAAAGGCAATAAAGCTCAGATTACTATTTACAATAGTGGGGAAAATATTCCGGAAGAGGATATAAAGCATATTTGGGATAGATTTTACAAGGGTGATAAATCTAGATCTAATAAAATCAGTACAGGACTAGGATTGCCAATAGTTAGAAGTATATTGACACAACACGGTGAGGATATTTGGGTTGCCAACAAACCATCTGAGGGAGTAGAGTTTTCATTTACTTTAAAAAATGTGGCTAGATAAAATTCTAATTTGATTATATTGAAAAGCTGGGAGGTGTATTATGTTGGGGGATAATGACTTAAATGAAGTTAAAGATGTTCAATGGGAAAGCGTAGTAAATGAAGAAGGTAAAATTAAATTTCGAAATACAAAAAAACATGGACAGATTAAAGGCGTTTTTAAATCAGTATGTATAATTGTTGTATCAGCCACAATAGGAGGAGCAGTAGGCGCATATATTGTTGATAAGAAATATTCAACAAGAGTATTAACTCCTAACAATCAATCTATTTTTCAACAAGGGGATACTAAAACTGCAGATATACCAAAAAATGCAATCAATAAGGTAGCAGAAACTGTGGGACCTGCGGTTGTAGGTATAAGCAATAAAGTTGATGGATTTTTTGGATTACAAAGTGAAAGCAGTGGCTCTGGAATAATTTTTGACCCAAATGGTTATATTGTCACAAATAATCATGTAGTAGAGGGATCTGACAAAATAGTTGTTAGACTATCTAGCGGAAAAACTTTAGATGCAAAATTAGTTGGAGCTGATACAAGATCAGATTTAGCTGTTATAAAAGTTGAAGCTCAAAACCTTCCAGTAGCTAAATTTGGAGATTCATCCAAAGTAAAAGTTGGTGATTTGGCAATAGCAATAGGGAATCCCTTAGGAGAAGAATTTGCAGGAAGTGTCACTGCAGGAATTGTTAGTGCACTGAATAGGAAAATCAATTATCAGGGAGCCGTTTATAAGGTTCTCCAAACTGATGCGGCTATTAATCCTGGTAATAGCGGTGGAGCCTTATGTAATGAGGCTGGAGAGGTCATAGGGATTAACAGCTTGAAATTAGGCACAGAACAAGGGGCAGAGGGAATGGGATTTGCAATTTCTATAAATGAAGCAAAAGATATTGTAAAGTCATTAATGAATTATGGCAAAGTTGTAAGCAGACCATTTATAGGTATCTATGGTCAAAGCATAATATCTGAAGCAAATAAAGTTCAAGGAGTATATGTTAAAGAAGTAGTTAAAGACAGCGGAGCATATAAAGCCGGTATAAAGCCAACAGACATAATAGTAGAGTTAGATGGAAAGAAAGTATCAAAGTTTGAAGATTTAGCTGATATAATTGATTCCCATAAAATTGGAGATACAATATCTTGCAAAGTATGGAGAAATGGTAAGACAGTACAATATAAAATAATCTTATCAGAGCTAAAGGACACTAATAAATAAGAGACCTTCTAAGGTCTCTTATTTATTTAAATTTTTATAGTATATTATATAAAAAAAAGTGTATAATCAAAAAGTGGAATTTATTGTTTAGGAGTTGGAAAGAATGTATTTAATAGTTGGGTTAGGGAATATAGGACGAGAATATGAAAAAACCAGGCATAATGTAGGGTTTGATACAATTGATTTATTAAGTAAAAAGTATAATATTGTATTAAATAGGGAAAAATTCAAAGGAATATATGGTGAGGGATATATAGGCAAGGAAAAGGTTTTATTGCTGAAGCCATCAACATATATGAATTTAAGTGGTGAAAGTGTCAGGGAAGCAGTAAATTTTTATAAAATTGATACTGATAAAATAATAATTGTATATGATGATATAAGTATACCCATAGGAAGGCTGAGAATAAGGAGTAAAGGTAGTGCAGGGGGCCATAATGGAATAAAGAATATAATATTAAATCTTGGCACGGATTCGTTCCCTAGAATAAAAATTGGAGTTGGACAGCCAAAGGAAAATCTAGTGTCATATGTACTTGGAAAGTTTTCTGAAGAAGAAAGAAAGATTTTAGATGAGGCTTTAGAAACGGCTTTATTGGTAGTTAAGGAAATAATGGAAGTAAGTTTAGAAGAAGCAATGAATAAATATAATGGATATAGAGCGGAGTAGTTTAGGGGGCGAAATTTAATGAGATTGGTTGGAATTACACAACCGCTTAAGGAAAGTAAGGAATTTAAGGCAGTTTTAACGGATATTGATAAGAATAAATATCCTTTAAGTATTTTTGGCGTTTCAGATTCAGCAAGAAGCTATTTAATAAATGGTTTGTATGACGAAATAGACAAGCCTTTCTTGGTTTTGACACACAGTGACATGGAAGCAAAAAATTTATATGAAGATTTATCATTATACATACCAGAATGTTATTATTTTCCCACTAAAGAGGTAGTATTTTATAATATTGATGCTATATCAGGTGACTTAAGATGGGAAAGGTTAAAGGTATTAAAAGAAATTTTAACACCTGGAAAGAAAGTTATTATATCCTCAATTGAATGTTTGGCATCACAGTATATTCCAAATGAGTATTATAGTAACTATTCCTTTGAATTTAAAGTAGGAGATACAATCAATTTATATGAACTCAGCAATAGTCTAATACAATGTGGATATGAAAAAGTTGAGCTAGTTGAAGCTAAGGGACAGTTTTCATTAAGAGGGGGTATATTGGATATTTACCCTCCTACTTCCATGGAACCATTTAGAATAGAATTGTTTGATGATGAAGTTGATTCTATTAGAAGTTTTAACGTAGAGTCTCAGAGAAGTATTGAAAAGGTTAACCATGTGGAAATTTTTCCTGCAAAGGAAATAATACTAACAGAAGAGGATTTAAGGTATGGATATGATTCCATAAAAAAAGATTATAATCAAATGGAGCAGGTTTTTAAAAAGAAGAAAGATAAAGAAGCTCTAAAAAAGCTAAATGAAATAATAAATAAAAATTTGGAAACCCTTTTAGAAACGGGCACTTTTGAAAATATTGATAGTTATTTGCCCTATTTTTATAAAAAGAGCTGTACTTTTTTTGACTATTTAATGGATAGCATGATTATCGTTGATGACGTTCAAAGATGTAAAGGAAAACTTGACAGTATATACTATGAATTTGAAGAAAATTATAAAAGCTTCTTACAACGAGGGGATATATTATCATCACAGAGCAACCTTTTGATCAATAAGCAATCTATTATTGAAAAAATCGAAAATAGCAATATTATTACCACTGATTTTATTCCTAAGGCTGCTAATATGCTGGCACCTAAATCTATTGTAAACTTTTCTCAAATAACATTACATAACTATCATGGACAATTGGATTTGCTAATAGATGATATTAAAGATAGAAAAAACAAAGGTTATAAAACATTAATACTTTCTGGTACAAGACCTAGAGGAGAGAGGCTTGTAAATACTTTGAGGGACAGGGGCATTGAAAGTGTTTACAAGGATGTGGTAAAAAAAATAGAACCAGGAGAAGTGGTAATAACATTCGGAAGCCTTCTAAGCGGTTTTGAGTTTCCAAGTTATAAAATGTGTATTATTTCAGATAAAGAGGTTTTTGGTGAGGCTAAAAGAAAAACTTCTTCCAGGTTAAATAAAAAAGGTATAAGCAAAATTAAAAGCTTTACGGAACTTAAACCTGGGGATTACATAGTACATGTTAATCACGGAATAGGAGTTTATAAGGGAATAAAGCAGCTGGAGTTAGATGGCATCAAAAAAGATTATCTAGAACTTAGCTATGATCATGAAGATAAACTTTATGTACCTGTGGAGCAGTTGGACTTGGTTCAAAAGTACATAGGAAATGAAGGAAAAAATCCCAAGGTTAATAAGCTTGGTGGATCTGAATGGGCAAAAGCAAAAAGAAAAGTAAAGAAGTCTATTGAAGAAATTGCAGAGGATTTAGTAAAATTATATGCTATACGTTCTACTCTAAATGGGTTTAAATACTCAAGGGATACTGTCTGGCAAAAACAATTTGAAGAAGAGTTCCCATTTGACGAAACTCCAGATCAATTAACTTCAATTAATGAGATAAAAAAAGATATGGAATCAGAAAAATCCATGGACAGACTTTTGTGCGGAGATGTGGGATACGGAAAGACAGAGGTGGCTATTAGAGCAGCTTTTAAGGCTGTTATGGATGGTAAACAAGTTGCTTTTCTTGTGCCTACTACAATACTTGCACAACAGCACTATAATAATTTTATGCAGAGGTTTTCTGATTTCCCTATTAAAATTGAAATGGTGAGCAGATTTAGAACATCAGCACAGCAAAAGGCTACACTGAGAGCAGTTAAAGAGGGAAATGTGGATATTTTAATAGGAACTCATAGAATTGTCCAAAAGGATATACAATTTAAGGATTTAGGACTTTTAATAATAGATGAAGAGCAAAGATTTGGAGTTGCACACAAAGAGAAAATCAAAAGCTTCAAGAAAAATGTTGATGTATTAACCTTAAGTGCCACACCTATTCCAAGGACACTGCATATGTCCTTAGTTGGGGTTAGAGACATTAGTGTTATTGAAACACCTCCTGAGGAAAGATATCCTGTTCAGACCTATGTGGTGGAGTATAATGATCAGCTGATTAGAGATGCTATATTAAGAGAATTAGGGCGTGGAGGACAGGTATACTTTGTATATAATAGGGTAGAGACAATTCAAGAAATTTCAGCCTATATTTCAAAACTTGTACCCGAGGCTAAGGTGGCAGTAGCCCACGGGCAAATGAGTGAAAGAGAACTAGAAAACGTCATAGTTGATTTTATGAGAAATGAGTATGATATCCTAATATCAACTACAATTATTGAAACCGGTATGGATATTCAAAATGTTAATACTATGATAATATTTGATTCTGATAAGATGGGGCTATCTCAGCTCTATCAACTTAGAGGGCGTGTTGGCAGGACGAATAGAATTGCCTATTGTTATTTAACTTACAGAAAGGATAAGGTATTAACGGAGGTAGCGGAAAAGAGATTAAAAGCCATAAAGGATTTCACTGAATTGGGATCAGGGTTTAAAATAGCTTTAAAGGATCTAGAAATAAGAGGGGCTGGAAATATGATGGGGTCAGCCCAACACGGCCATATGGCTGCTATAGGATATGATTTATATTGTAGAATGCTTGAGGATACAATAAAATTAATAAAGGGTGAAATAAGTAAAGAGCCAGTGGAAACTACTGCGGAATTAAAAGTAGATGCATATATCCCAGGTGAATATATTAATGATGAAGTTCAAAAAATAGAAATATACAAAAAAATCGCAGCAATAGAATCCTATGATGATATGATGGATATACAAGAGGAACTTGAGGATAGATTTTCTAATATTCCTCAGTCTGTACAAAATCTTATGGACATTTCATATATAAGAAGTATAGGCAAAAAACTGGGGATTTTAGAAATAAAGGAAAGGAAAGAAGAAATAATTATTACTTTTGAGGGAAAGGATAGATTAAGCCAAAGTTTATCAAGTGCTATCATTAAAAATTATTCAAAAAGGATAGGATTTAAATTAGGAGAACAACCAGCCTTTGGATATATAATCAGGGATGTTAAAAAGGAGGAGAAACTTAAAGATTTAAGAGAATTATTTGAGTTTATGAATAAAATATCAAATTTTAGTTAAACTTTAAAGTAATCTTTGAAGTAATACTATATTTGTGCTAGAATATTTTTATGCCA
>JAQSXU010000135.1 GCA_029256485.1 Clostridiaceae bacterium | reverse complement strand
TTCGCCAGGATCCAGACGTAATTATGATTGGTGAAATAAGAGATGAAGAAACTGCACAAATTGCCATAAGATCAGCTATAACTGGACATTTAGTGTTATCTACTTTGCATACCAATAATGCTATAGATTCAATTTCAAGACTTGTAGACATGAAGGTGCCTCAGTATTTAATAAGTGATGCACTGGTAGGAATTATTGCACAAAGGCTAATAAGAAAACTATGCAGTTATTGCAAGGAGGAGTATTTACCATCATTGGAGGAAAGAGCAGTACTTGGAATTGATAGTAATACAAAATTATTCAAGAGCAAAGGCTGTGTAAAATGTTCTAACAAAGGCTATAAGGGAAGATGTGTAGTGTATGAGATATTTGCTATAAATGATGAACAAAGGTCATTAATTCAAAAAGGTAAGTATGGAGATGAACTTAAAAGCTCTTATTATAGAGGCAATATACTAAGTTTAAAGGAAAACTGCGTAGACCTTATGAAAAGTGGAGTAACTTCTTTTGAAGAATATATTAGGGTGATTTATGCCAAGTAATAATTAAAGGGGAGATTTGTATTTTTCAATATAAGGCTTTAAATTGCAAAGGTGATGTGATTAGAGGACAGTATACTGGAGAAGACATTTCCAATTTAAGAAAAATACTTAGGGACAATGAATACTATTTAGCAAAATATAAAAGCATAAACCATGGTATTTCAAAAGGCAAAAAAGCCAGTGGAAAAGAAGTATGCTTTTTTTGCAGCAACCTTTCAATAATGTTGAAATCAGGCATATCAATATTAAGTGCAGTAAATTTCTGCGCTTCTGAAAGCAATAATAAAAGCATGAAAAATGTTTTAAATTCAATAAGTATTGACTTAAGTGGCGGTAAAAGCTTTTATGACTGCATAAAAGCGAGAAATGGATACTTTCCAGCATTTATGATTGAAATGATTAACGTAGGGGAAAATAGCGGCAATTTGGATAGAGTATTAGAAAAATTAATTATATATTACAGCACTGAAAATGAATTCAAACAAAAATTAATAAATGCAATGCTGTACCCGGCAATGGTGTGCATATTGGGATTCTTTATACTGCTGTTCGTGATGAAAAGCATAGTACCTCAATTGTTAAGCACCATAAATGATTTAGGAGGAGAAATTCCCCCTGTTACAAAAAAATTAATTAATATTTTATCATTGTTGGATAAGGCTGGGATACCATTTTTAATTGTATGTATATTTTTATTCATATTATTTAAATTTATACATAAAAACGAGAATTTAACTTTATTAAAACACAAATTAATATTAAAAATTCCGGTGCTTAAAAATTTAATAGAAAAAATAATACTTAATAAATTCTGTATTACTTTAAATATGCTGTTGAATTCAGGTTTAGAGATTATTTCCTCTTTATACATTGTAAAAAATGTTATGGGAAATAAGGTGTTTGAAAAAAGCATTGATGAATGCATCATTAATTTAAAGCATGGAGAAAGCTTTCACTATGCAATTTCTCACAGCAGATTTAATAATAAACTGCTTCTCAATTTAATTTTAGTTGGAGAAGAGACGGGAAGTTTGGATGAGTCCTTTAAAAGAGCTGCCCATATAATCTCAGCTCAAATAAAGGAAAAGCTGAACTTATTCAGCACAATTTTGCAGCCCATTTTACTAATAACTGTAGCAGCTGTTATAGGTACAGTAATTTTTTCAATAATGGCTCCCATGTTTAGTATTATGGATAAAATTTAAAATTCAAATTTAAAATAATTATATGGAGGTTATATCAATGAAAGTAAAAATTATCAACAATAGCAAGAGGAAGGGATTTACTCTTATAGAAATTATGGTGGCTGTGGCAATAATGCTGGTGCTCATGGGCTTTTTAGTACCAAAATTAGCAGGTTACAGAGCAAAAGCCATGGAAGCAAAGGCAATTAATACGGGGAAACAAATATATTCAGCAGCCATGACAAGTTACAGTATGACTAATGGGGAATTTAAAACGGATGACGTGAAAAAAGTGATAATAGATACTACAGGTGCTTCAATTTCAGATCCTGTAGCAGGAACTAGTGCGAATGAAATTACCGTAAGCTTTTCATCAGATTCTAAAAACTATTCTGTATATATTGATGCAGTAAAAAATATCTACCAAGTAAAGGATGAAGCTGGTAGTGAATTGTATCCAGATAGAGTTGCAGCTACATCTTCAACAGCACAATAATAAAATAGATTAAATAGGGTAAATTTGCCTTAAGGCAAAGCTCAATTTCAGGATTTTCAGCGTCAGCTGAAAATCCCCCTAATTTGTTCTTTATTCTTTAATCTTTAATCTTTGTAAGCAAGGGTGTTTTGTCTATGAACAAGGGGTTTACTTTAATAGAATTGCTAATTTCCATAAGCATAATGTTAATTTTAATGACATTTACATTTATAACATATAGCGGATTTAATAGAGCCATAAATAGGATGGATGTGGACTTTTTCAGCAGTTCAATTGTAAATTTTATTAATAATTCCAAACAGTACAGCAGAATAAATAACTGTAGTACAAATATTACCTTTGATATAACCAATGTAAAAATATATTTATCAGCAAATACGAGAATTGTTAAAAGATTATATGTTCCTAAAGGTTTTAAATTAAATACCGTTAATACTTCCAGCGGTAAAAATAATATTAACGTTGACAACAGGGGAATTACCTCAGATGCGTGTACCATTAGTTATATAGATAGAATGGGAGGACAACACAATATATCAGTTTGTGTTGGAACTGCATATGCAGAAATCAAGAATTAAAAGAGGATTTTCTTTAATTGAGGTTTTATGTGCATTTATGGTTTTTTCAATAATTTTTTTAGGAGTAGTAAAGATAATGCTTAATGCATTGGAATTAAAAAAGGAAAATGAATTAATGAAAAACCAAAGTGAATTTTTATACGCTGTTAAATATAACATTATGTACAACATAAGTTATGATAATTTTCTGTGCATTTATGACAGTAATGAGAGAAGCATTGAAAGCACTAAGCTGTCATTGGATTATATTAAAAACTATGGCTTAGAAGAAACTTTTAGTAATAGCACACAGCAAAGTATACCCTATGGGATTATGGAAATAGAAAAGGGAGAGGTACTAAAAGTTAATATTAAAATTATAAATAGTGAAAAAAATGATAAAAAGAATTTAACGATAACTTTTTATAAGGGTAAAAATTTATGAAAAGAGGATTTACTATTATTGAAATTTTAATTTCAATGGCTTTATTAAGCATGCTTCTAATTGCTGAATTCAAGGTTATGGAGAAGTATTTAGTCCTATATAATGAAGAAAGCAAACAATCAAGAAGTGAGTTTTATTCTGATGAAGCAGTTGAATTTATTGATGAGCAGATTACCCAATGTAAAACAATAAGTTGTGATAACAATAAAATTAAATTTAATTATGGGGATCCATTAAATAATAATTGGATAAAATTAAATCCTGTAGCAGGATATTTAGCAATATATTATGATAGCGAGTTCTCTTCAATAAACAATGTAATATTGAGAGGAGTAAGTGACTTTAGAGTTCAGACAGTAAATAAAGTGATTTATATAACTATTATTTTAAGCAATAATCGTGAGGTGAAAAGGTGCATTTCTACGGAAAAAATACAGTGAAAAAGGGTTCAATTATTTTATATACATTGATTGTATGTTCAATATGTTTCTGCTGTGCAGCATACTATTTTAAAATAGAACTTCTAAAATTTGAAAATTATAATAGAATGTGGTCTGCACGGCTGTCTAGTACTCAGTATGAAGAGTGCAGAGAATTTCTGCTCACATATCTTATTAATTACTTCAATGAAAATGTTCAAGCAAAAAGCAGTGAAAGTTTAAGCAATTTCATAACGACTATTCCGGATGGATTTTCAATAACCTATAAAAATTCCTATGCTAAATATAGCTTGTCAAAAGGGTACTTTGTAATAAATACCTACATTGATGCCTATAGCCACAGAGAGGATTATTATAGTGCATACATTTTAAATAGCCAAATTAGATTTAAATTTATGGAAACAAAGTATGCAGAAGGGAGAATTTAAATGTTTCTAAATTCTACATTAATTATATTAGAGAAGGATAATATAACCTGCAATGAAATTAGAAAAGGTATTTTTACAAAAAAATTAAAAATAAAAAGAAGCTATGAAATAAAAAATAACAATTTTCAGCAGTTAAAAATTAAAAGTAAAAATACTTCTTTTATAATCTTAGGAGAGATAATATTTATTAAAAAGATGAGTCTTCCTAAAGTTAAAAAATATATTAAAAAGGAGCTTATTATAAATGAGTTAAGCAGCTACTGTAGTAATGATAATCAGCTTTTATTTTCCTACGAAAGGGAAAATATTCATGAAAAAAGTGAAGATATAATAGTATATAGTTTAAATTACCCATGGATTAACGGCATTAATAGTGGAATGAAAATAAATAAAAAAATAAAGGGTGTTTTCCTTATTCAATTTCTATATTTAAATTATTACCATAAAAAAATTAAGGATAAGGACTATATCTTTTCCTTTATATTAAACTCTAAGCTGTATATTTTAATATTAAGTAATAATAATTTGGTATATAACGTAGTAGTAAATTTCCATGAAGAAGAGAGTTTATCTGATATATTATTTTTTAATATAGAAAAATATCAGCAGGTATCCAGAATCTCCCCAATATACATGGTTCAAGAACAATTTATTAATGAAAACATGCTAAGAGTAAATGAGCATCCATTGGTATTTATGAGAAAACTGCATATAAATGAACTCTATGCACAAATAGGAAAGATGAAATCATGAATAATTATAATTTTGTTCCCATGTGGTATGAAAAACAACAAAAAGAAAAAAAGATAAAATTATTAAAGAAAGCCATAGCCATTATATTGTTTATTGATGTAGGTTTGTTTGATTTATCTTATTTCCAATTGCAGAAGATAAAATCAATGGATAAAGAAATAAATAAATTTAATGAAGCCAGTGAAGTAAAATATAAACAAAAAAATTTAATATCAAAAAACATATCTACTTTAGAAACTTTAAAGAATTTTTATAACTATCCTTATATATATAATAAATGTAATTGGATTAATGTAAAGGATAGGGAAGTGGAAACTGAAATTAGAATTGAAAGTCAAGAAGATTACTATAACTTAATAAAATTTCTTGACGAAACTGAAAGGTTAAAAATAAATTATATTTCACCAATGGAAAATAACACGGTTAAATTAATTATTCATTTAAGATAAGGAAAATTAAATATGAAAAGTGAAAAAGTAACTATAATTACCTTTATTATTTTAAATATACTGCTTATATTGTTTATTATTAATGATATAAAATTTTACAACAATGTAAAGAATAAAAGTGCAGTTATAAGAAGTTATACAAATACTGAACAAATAACTGAAAAAAATGAAAATAAATTTGGATACAAGGAATTGATGGATAATATTATTAAAAATGATGAAATTAAAGTAATATCCATGGGAAAGTTGAACAATAATAATAGTGTAAACATTAAATTTTCGTATAATATTAGTGGAACCTCCATGAATGATGAATTTAATAAAATTAAACAATGGAATAATATCCGCAATATAAATAAAATTGAAATTAACATGAAAGATATTGATAAATGGTATGCAGTATTTGATATGGACTTTATTATTAATAAATAAAGCAATTAATGATGCATGTAAAAATTTATAAAGTATTGTATAATGTTATTATTAATTTATTTTTAAGAGGATGATTATGTTTAATAATGTAGTATTAATAGGTATGCCAGGCAGCGGCAAAAGCACCATAGGTAAATTGCTTAGCGAAAAGCTTTCATATAGTTTTTTTGATACTGACAAAGCAATTGAATTAAATGAAAATGTGAGCATTGAGAAAATTTTTCAAACAAAAGGCGAGAGTTACTTCAGAGAAAAGGAAAAAATGATCATAAATGATTTACTTAAAATGAATAAATGTATTATTTCAACAGGCGGAGGGATGCCGGTTTATTTCGATAATTTGAATAGATTGAAAGAAGCTGGCATTACTATTTTTATTAACTCTTCTTTGGAAGCATTAATAAAAAGAAATGGTACTGTAAGTAACAGACCTTTGTTAAAGAATAATGTGGAAAATAATATTAGAAAATTATATTGTAAAAGAATTGATATTTATAATCAATGTGATATTATTATTCATGACAATGGATATAATGCTGAATATATTGCAGAAACAATAATAAAAAAGCTTACAAAATATTAAATTAATGTGAATAGTATAATTTATAAAATATAAAGGCTAATTATATTTGCAAATAATCTTAAGTTTTGATAAAATAACATTGGTAACTACTGTAGAAATTTCTAGTACAGTAATATTTTTTTGCGTATGTTAAAGAATACGCAATAAAAAGATTTGGGGGAAAACAAATGTATAAAGAAAGAATAAAAAAACTTAGAAATGCAATGAAGTCAAAAGGGTTAGATGGTGTTTTTTTAATCGGAGATTATAATAGAAATTATATTAGTGGATTCACCGGAGATGAAAGTTTTGCTTTAATAACAGAAAAGGATGCATTCTTTATAACAGATTTTAGATTTACTGAGCAGGCTAAACAAGAAGTACAGGGCTTCCAATGTTTAGAGTACAGCAAAAATACAACAATTGCAGATTTTGTAGCTGATTTAGTTAAAAAGGAAAATATTAAAAAGCTTGGTTTTGAAGAGGATATTGTATCTTTTAGTACATATTCATTGTATAAAAGCAAATTAGACTGCGAACTAATTCCAATGGGCGGCATTATTGAAGAAATTCGGGAAATAAAGGACGAGAAGGAAATAGAAGCAATAAAAGCAGCTGCAGCCATTGCAGATAAAGCATTTGGTCATATGCTTAAATTCATTAAGGCTGGAATGACTGAAAGGGAAGTAGGACTTGAATTAGAGTTCTTTATGAAAAAGAATGGAGCAAAGGCTCTATCTTTTCCATCAATTGTTGCATCTGGAGTAAGATCAAGTCTGCCTCATGGTCAGGCTACAAATAAGGTAATTAACAATGGAGAATTTTTAACACTTGATTATGGCTGCGTGTATAATGGATACTGCAGTGATATGACAAGAACTATTGTAATTGGAAAGCCATCAGAAAAAATGGTAGAAATATATAATATTGTTCTTGAAGCAAATAATAGAGCATTAAAGGCATATAAACCAGGTGTTCCATGTATTGATGTGGATAGTGTGGCTAGAGGTTATATTACAGAAAAGGGCTATGGCAAATATTTCGGACATAGTCTTGGTCATGGAGTTGGCAGGCAGATACATGAAGCTCCAATAGTAGGATACAGAAATTCATCACTATTAAAAGCAGGAATGATTGTAACTGATGAACCAGGTATTTATATTCCTGATTTTGGTGGAGTTAGAATAGAAGACTTACTGCTTGTAACAGATGGCCAGTGTGAAGTAATATCTAAATCACCAAAAGAACTTATATGTATATAAGTACCTTAAAAAGGTATAATATAAATGAATCATTAGATTTTGGAGGGATACTCGTATGATATCAGCAGGAGATATAAGAAAAGGAACTACGTTTGAACAGGATGGACAAGTTTTCACAGTTTTGGATTTTTTACATGTTAAACCTGGAAAAGGAGCAGCATTTGTAAGAACAAAATTAAGAAATGTTATTTCTGGAGGAGTTACAGATAGAACTTTTAACCCAACTGAAAAACTTCAAGAAGCAGTAATTGAAAGAAAAGAAATGCAGTATTTGTATTCAGATGGTGAATTGTACTATTTTATGGATCAAGAGACTTTTGAACAAGTTCCATTAAATTATGAAAAGGTTGAAACTGCAATCAAATTTTTGAAAGAAAATATGAATGCAATAATTAAATTTTATAAAGGTGAAGCATTTTCAGTTGAAGCTCCAAATTTTGTAGAATTACTCATCACTCATACAGAACCTGGTGCAAAGGGAAACACAACAAATAACGTATTAAAACCAGCTACTGTTGAAACAGGAGCAGTTGTAAATGTTCCTTTATTCGTTAATGAAGGCGAAATGATTAGAATTGACACCAGAACTGGTGAATACATGGAAAGAGTTTAATAATTCTATTATCCATGAATAAATTATATAATTTATGTGAACATTATAAATAAGCATATTCTCCTTAGACTGCTAGGGAGAATATTTTATTAATACTATAAAAGGAAGTGAATTTAATGGACTCTTTAAAAAACAGAGTATCATATTTACAGGGGTTATTGGAAGGAATGGAAATAGACACCTCAGCTAAAGAAGGTAAGATATTAGCTGAAATAGTTGCAATTCTTAATGAAGTCTCTGAGGAAATAGAAATTCTACACGAAGATGATGGTGATCTAGAAGAATATGTTGATAATATAGATGAAGATTTAGCTGATGTAGAAGAATTATTATATGATGAAGATTATGATGACTTAAATGAGGAAGACGACGATTTCATAGAAATCAAATGTGATAATTGCGGCGAAACAGTATATATAGATGAGAATATAATGAGTAATGAAAAAAGCATTACTTGTCCTAATTGCCATAACACTATTAATTTTAAGGACAGTAATTGCTGCTGTGATAAATAAATATACTTTAATAAAGCATAATATGCCTGGATACATTCCAAAAAGCATATTATGCTTTTTTTTATTTTTTTGGAATAATTCCTTATTAATTTAAATATTGTTTATATAAGGAAGGGGAGATAAAAAATATGAACACAAAAGAT
>JAQSXU010000134.1 GCA_029256485.1 Clostridiaceae bacterium | reverse complement strand
TCTTCACTATTGTCTTCTAAATTTATTCTATTGGCATGGAGCCAACATTGACGCTTACAGTGGAAATAGTAATTTATTATTGTGCCTGTGATTTTCATATAAGTAATCCTCCATCCTATTATCTATACTATTATAATTTTAAAATTCGCGTTAATAGTTTAAAGAATAAGAGAGTTTTCAATTATTGAACCTATTTCATAATTATATTTAAAATTTAAAACATCATAATAAATACCTTTTAAATAATCTTTTTCTTTTAGTAAATACTCCTTTTTTGTAGCTAAGTAAGCTGGTAATGATATTGTATTTTCATAATCAAAGCTATCTTCATCATAATCTTCTGCCAGAATAAAATCTTTTTTAGCATATTCAATATCTCTCAAGTTATATAAATCATCACTTTGTGCTATCCCATGTAACTCTTTTATATTCTTATCAAATTTTTCATATCCTTCTTGAAATTTATCCTCTAAATCATCTATAATCTTTTTGTCACTAAATAACTTATCATATACTATATTTAACCATTCTGTATATTTACCTAAAGTAGACACTCCTCCATCTATAGTTTCATATGTTATTTCAAGCATTCTAGAATAATATGGTTTTATATCCGTATCTCTAAATATAAATATTTCACCTAGTTTATCAATTTTTTTCTTTCTATTCACTCTACCAAATCTCTGAATTAAAGAATCTACGGGAGCATTGTCCGTAAACATAACATCAAAATCTATATCAAGGGATATCTCTACAACTTGTGTAGCTACTAAAATAAAATGTTCTTTATTTTTTAATTTTTTATATATTTCGTCTTCCTTTTTTACCCTATCCTTTTTCTTAAATTGTGAGTTATAAAGTACTATATTTTTTATACCTCTATTCTGCAAATATTTGAATGTTTCTACTGATTTTTTTATATTGTTTCTTACAATTAAAATATTTTTTCCATCACTAAATTTTTTAACTATATTACTCAAATTATTATCTAAAGAATCATCAACTTTATATATATAATTTGCTTTTTTATTAAATAAACTAATATCACTAATAACTTTCAAGCTATCAATGTTTAAAAGTTTCTTTATTTTGTTAGGTATTGATGCACTCATAAGACAAACAGGAACATTATAGTATTTACAAATCTCCAAAAATCTTTTCATAAAGCCCAAAAGTTTAAAATCATATGAATGAACTTCATCTATTATAACTGCAGATCTTAAGAAATTAAGCATTGCAATATTATACCTTCCTATATTTAAAAAGTATTTAAACAGACTATCTATTGTGGACACCGTTGCCCCTTTATTAAAAGTTGCACTAAATAAAATATCGCTTTCAAATTTATCATCAACTTTTCCATTTTCTATCTCATATTTTTTCTCAAGATAAATTTTTGAGGAGCTATGTATAAGCCCTGTAGTATCATCAAATACATCTTTTACTCTTTCATAAAGTTTATTTGATGTAGTTTGAGTTGGAAGTGTATATATTATTTTCCCAAATGTATTTTTTAAATTATTTGCAGCCCATAACAATGAACCTTCAGTTTTCCCCTCACCAGTTGGAACTTCAACCAATACACTTCCCGTATGATTTGAAAGCTTTTCTTGAAACTGTTTTGGTTTAAAATTATCGATATTAATAGATTTGGCAAATCTGCTGCAAAGTTCTTCTTTATTAATTAAACAATCAAAATTTATTTTTGTCATACTGCCATTAAATTTCGCAGAAGCTATCCAGTCAGATAAATTAATTATTCCAAGTACATATGAATATAAGAGCCTTAAATTTTTATATTTTGCTTTGTCTCTAACATCTTTAATAACATCATAAATATATTCAATTTCCTCACCAAGTTCTTTTAAGTCTATTTCATTATATTCAAAATTTAAATTACATTTATTCTTCATATATTTTACATATGCATCTTTATATCTATAAAAAAATGTTTTTGCATATGGTACAAATCTGAATTCAAATTTTTTATTTTGTCCTACCGATTTAAATGAACTTTCTTCGTTAAAAACAGAATGATGTGTTAAGATACAAAGCATTAACATATTTATATCTGAATTTTCATCCAATTCAAAATTAGTAATATTTGAAAATAGACTTGAGGAATAAAGTGAATGATAGCTTCTATTGTCATTTTCCATTGTTTCTTTAAATTCATAAGTTGCTTTTCCTATATCATGAAAATATGCACATAAAAAAATTAAATCTTTGATTTTATCTCTATACCAACCTATTTCTTTTGAAATAAACTCTAATTCTTTGTCATCAATTAAATTTAAAGCTTCTTCTATAACCGCAAAGGTATGTTCATCTAGAGTTTGTTTTAACCCATCATTTCTCTTTTTAGCTATAACCTCACACACTTTTATTCTTCATCTCCTCTAATAAAAAACCAATTTATTATTTTCACATATAAAACTTTTAATATCTTTTAGCTGTACATAACAATTCATATACTCTACTTGTTTATATTCCTCAATACTTTTTCTTGTTGTTCTCACATTTTGCTCTTTGTCTATTTTATATTTTAGAGGTACAATATTAGCAGTAGGTAATTCTACATCATTCAGTATATCTTTTATCTTTACTTCATATTCATATCCTTTATCCATGAAAACTGAATTAATAATATTAGAATCATTTTCAAGTAATTCTATATGAGATTTTACATCAAATATTTTTATAATTTCATCATCAAGTCCAAGTGAAGGAATAGCTTTTGGGCACATTAAACAAGAGTATATTTCTTTCCTTAAGCTTTCATTCCGTATCATTAAATATATACTATACTTTGCATTAAACAGTTTATCTCTCCTAATAATGCTTCTTCCATGCATGTTTCCTTTACTTTCAAGAGATTTATATGCCCATAAATCTTTAGCTTTTCCTCTTATTGAATCTATTACAACTGAAACTTTAATTTCATCTTCATTTAAAAGGTTATAATAAAATTCCTCAGATTTTCCCATTATATTAGTAAGCATACCTAATATTGTGGTTTTAGGTGGTGCTAAAAAGGTTTTATGATAAGTCCTAAAAAACGGTACTCTAAAAGAATTAAAAACCCCTTCAACTTTAAATTTTATTATATACATTTTACTTAGCTCCCACCTTTAAAGAATCAAATGCTTCAGTTATTGTAGAAACTTTTATAGCAGCTTCAGTAAAGGCTTCCTTAATTTCACTTTCGTTGGAAAATACATTTCTTGCTATTCCTATTTCTAAATTTGTGATAACAGCTTTATTATCATTTATTTCATCAATAATAGCTTGAAAATCCAAGTTATTATATTTATCGATATAAATACTATTTAACAAAAATGGATTTCCTGTTCTTTGCTTTGTAATAGCAGCAAATTTAGGCGATATATCTTCTAGATTTCTAGCTTGCTTTGCCCCTCCATTAAAAAACCTTATAGCATCTACCAATTTATTAATTCTATTACTTATTTCTTCTTCTGTTATCATAGGAGTAGCTCCATATGTGTATTCATTTATCTCTTTACCTATTTTATCTACATCAATAACTATGTTTCCTCTCATATAGTTTAATGTGTCTATTTCTATCTGAACAATATTCCCACTTTTTTTAGATTCATCTTCCACATATTGTTTTCTTGTTAAGTAATCATATTCTCCCTTATATGGATGGATTGAAACCATAGGTGCTACCTTAACTGGAGACCATCTTCTTCCGCCCTTAGGAAGCATATATCCAAATAAATCAAGATCACAAAATTCTTTATACATCAATTCTTTATTTTTAAATTTTTCTTTACCCTTGTCATAAATTTCCCCATCTAACTCAAGAAAACTTGGCTCTCCTTTTTCATTAACAGCAGTCACTCTTTCTCCAAGTTGAAGCAGTGTTTCCTTTAAATATCTTCTCTGTGCTTGACCTGATATATATGCATATTCCTCTCCTTGATTATCAGTAATTTTTTTAATAGGAGTAATATTTCCACCCATACCCTCACTTCCATTTAGAGATCCTAAATTCACTTTTGAAATATATGAAACATTATAAAACATACTATTTTCCTCCTTTTGCTGTTTGTTTTGCGTATGTAGCTGCTCTATATTTATCAACTGCATAAATGGCAATATAATCTCTTATAATTTCCCAATCTATTGGTTTTTTTTCAATTCCAGTGAGAATTTCTTCCATTATGTTATTAAACTCATTAGAAAATTTGGCTTCAGACTGCTTTTTGAGAACAGTAAATTTGAGATCCTTAAAATATGAAACCATTTGTTTTTGATTCTTAATATTTCTTAGTTTAAACAATAAATCTTTATCCTCTAAATTAGCTGCAAAAATACCTATTTCTTTACCTAACTCTTTTGATTTAGTATGTAAACTCATTATATAATCACCCCTTTTTGTTTCTTTCAAATAAATATTTTCAAAATCATATAATCCTGATCCCAATCTTCTTTTATTATTTCTCAAAATTTTAAATGAAGCCTCATAATATACTTTTCTTAAGTCAGCAAACTTAAGAATATTTTCGCAAAACTTTTTAATATTTAGATTTACTTTTTCCTGGTCACTCTTAGACATAGTTACAGATGTGATTAAATCAGCAAAATATTTAAACAAACTAGAATCAAGGTAAGTTGTTTCTAGTAGTTTTTTTAAAAATATAATAATTTTATATACTTTTGTATATTCATCAAGACTTGATTTCATATTTCCATCTTCTGTATAAGTAACAAAGCTTATGTTAGTAATACTGCTATACAATTTTTCTTTTCTTCTTCTTATTCTTTCTTTATCAGCATTTTCATAGGTATTTTCTATATGATATATATAAGAAATTATGTACATAAAAATTTTTAATTGAAATTCACTTGTACTATTAGAAATGTAAAAATTATTATTAATTATTCCATCCAATTTAAGCTGTAATGTCAACTTTACATTAGTAGGAATACTTTTTACAGTTCCATTTTTTTCATCTTTTACTTCAATTGCTTCATCACTTATGTCTAAATCTTTTTTTATCTCATA
Source organism: Clostridiaceae bacterium (assembly GCA_029256485.1). The sequence continues at coordinate 3,821 of JAQSXU010000134.1, read as the reverse complement.
TAAAGCAAGCAAATCAGTGGAATTTAGATAAATAAAAAATGATGAATTATAATATCTTTTCGTTTTTACACCATACCAGTAAATAAGGGCATCCCATTTATCTATATAGTTGTCTTTATTAGATAACATATCTCTAAAACAATACCCACCATCCTCAAATTGATGTATTTTTGAATCAAGGTTTAACGAATCACCTTTAACAGAATATTCAATATAGCTTTCAATCGCCTCACTTTTTGTCATTAGAAGAGGTATTTTACATTGGTTCTCTTTTTTAAAAGTAGAATCCTTTTTAAAAATTTTTGTATCTTCTTTAATACTAGTTTCCTTTAAGTTATTTTTTTTTGCAAATTCCATGTAATTACTAAATATCTCTTCGATACTCTTTGCTATTTCAGTAGGAGTTATATATTTATATAAATTTTTAACATCATTTCCTGATGATTTTCCTTGTACATCGTATTTTTTATGATAAATAAAGCAACTATTATCCTTATCCCAATATAATCTATCATTATTTGTGTGAAATACTATTTTATTATTGGTTATAAATCCTTTGAACATTTCATTATAATATTTTTCATCTGTTCCATCTGGGAATTTTAAGATTAAACTATTTTTACTTAGTTCATATACTAACCCTTCAATCTTATATTCATCTAAATATATTTTTAAATTTACCAACCCATTATTATAAAAAACATCTCTTTTATTAAATTCTTTAATAACAAAATTATCACCCAACTATTAAATTCACCTCCTATCACTTACACAGTATCCTGCACCTAATATTGAATTTTTTTCTGCTAATCCTGCTCCTAGAATTGTGAAAGCTAGTTTTTGAGATTTTTCATCTTCATTTACTTTAAATCGAAACTTATTGGCTAAAAGCTTTATATCCTTATATTCATACAATGTTGGTTTCCTATTTAATATTTTTAGTTTTTCAATAAAATAATCCTCAATTTGCCCTATTTCTTCTTGAAAGAAAAATTTATACTTCTTCTCCGCATTAGCATGAAGTCTCTTAACTAATAATAAAATATCATTATTTGAAAGCCATGGCTTACTGTCAATAGTCACTATTGCAGGCGTTATTGTTTCAATAAAATTTATATGCTTTCTAATAAACTCCCTAACATCCAACGATATTATTTTCAGGTCATTACTTTCATAGTCTTGCATACACTCCTTGATATTAAATATAAAATTTTCATTAAAACTTCTTATATTAAAAACATATACTCTATTGGACATATATACACCATTTTTTTCTATTGGAAAAAAATTGTCAAATACATATTTATATATCCTTTTTTTATGGTATTCCATTAATTTTTTACTTTTAAGCATGACTGAACTAATATTTTTCCCTATCACTTCACTGCTCTTTGTAAATCTTATGTCTTTCTTTAGAAAAATGGTAACTTTCATCTCATAATACTTCATAATATCACTCATCCTCAATTATTAATTGCAATTGATAATTCTATAATTAAATTTAATTTATATATAGACATAATTTTCTTAAATTTCTTATATATGCTTATTATATAAGGAATTTATACTATTATCTATTGTTTTTGGTAAAATAATTGATAAATTTACATTTATTTTTATTAAACACATATCCACCACCACGACCACGCATAGAATCAATATAAATACCAGCTTGTTCTAAATCTTGTATGTACTTTCTAATCATTCTTTCACTCACCTCAAGTTTATCTGCTAATTCTTTACATGACATTTTACCGTTTTCTGCTAGTAATTTTATCATATTACATGCATTACCTATCTTACTCATAAGATTCTCCTTTTAATATACTTATCTATGAATTTTATACTTTAATTGTATCATATTAAGTGGTACTATATTGTCCAATTCTTATAATTACACAGAATAATCTCATATTCCACTGAATGCATAAATACAAGTGAATTTATAGATTTATACGATTTTTGCCTTTATGTGATATCAAATTACGAATGTTGAACTAGTTTTTTAGTTAAATTTTTGATAAATAACGAATGTTTAAGGCAAAAATTTAAATATCGTAAATATGAAAATCATTGTGCGGAATATGAGAATAATATAAATTATTTATTCATTAAAAGCAAAAATCTCCATATAATATTTAATGGAGATTTTAAAGTATTAATATATATGTAATTATTTAAGGAACTAGAAATAAAACATCCAATGTTATAGTTAGAATGACTTTAAATAAGTAAAATACTTATCTAATTTAGATACATTTAAAGTTAAAGTTAAATTAATTTTACATATATAAAACTTTTATGATATATACACTAGATTAAATTATTAATAATGTGAAATTAGTCACAAATCAAATTATCAAACATATAATAATAACAACCTTTTTTGGCAACTCTTTTCTAGCTACATCAAAGTAGCTTATACTATAGAATTAAATATTTTAAGAAGATTCTTAAATGTATATATGTTAATGTTCAATCTAATATAAATCTTATAAATAGATCGTAATATTTATTGATATTCCGCATACATTAACATCTTTATTTTTTATTCTTAAGCTCATTTATAAACTCAACATCCAATCCAGTCTTCCTTGCAATTATCTCTACGTCCAATACATCCAACAAATTCTTTGCTATTTCTATAGCCTTACTACTTTTCCCTTTTCTTTCTGCAGTTTTTAACTCAGCTTTTTGGATTCTCATTCTCTTTAGATCATTCTCATATAATTCTCTTTCTTCACTGTCTAAATACATTATATCAAGTTTTTCTATAGCTTTTTTCACAGCTTTATCCTCTAATAATTGTTGTGGTATTTTATTCACGTCTATTTCGTAGGCTTTATTTAAAAATGCTATCCATCTATCCAATGTATTATTCAAATTTTTATAATTTTTGTTAAATTTGCCAATCTCTATAAAATGCATTTCAAATATATTTGATAATTCTTTTCTCGTACTTTCATTATACACTATACATATATTATGAAAATATTCTTCCTCCAAGTAGTTAAAATCCAGTATATTTATTGATATAGTTTTTCTTAAAAGCTCGAAATCTTCTCCACTTTCTATTTGATCTGAATATACTTTCGCCCAATAGTAAAAAGCTCTTTTATCATCAATGAATCTTACTTGGTGGGAGTTCGCTTCACTCCCACCAAGTTTAGAGAATTATCCAGGGACGTGTCGCTGTTATCTTCACCTTTCGATGGTGGAATATTACAGCAACTAGTCATCTGATAAAACCCTTGTCCTGCAAGCTGCATTTCTATGTCATACCAGAAGCCCTTTTCATCTACTGCCTTTGTATCCAGTATAGTCATTTTCCATTTCTATAATTTTCTATATTATATGGATTTTTTAGCTCTATATCTTTTATTTTTTCTTCTTATCTAATCATTGAATTTATAAATAAAATTAATATATCCTTATTTTTCTGGGCTGCTAAATAATTTTTTAAAAGCAAAATCTACTTTTGAATTTATTCTACACATTTTTTATATAAATCTGTCTATTTTAAATAATATTCAATATATCTTGTACATAATAAAGCTTCATTTTTAAAAGTTAAAAATCATTGATTTATAGTTATTATATCATATATAATTAATATTTATCTTTTATACACTGTAAGAACAAATTCCTCTCCCAATTCTCTCAAATCAGGCTCTCTAACTCCCCTATCCTTCATTTCTTTAATTATCATAGGAATTCCCCTGCCAAGCTGATCTATGTATCTCATATTTTCCATATACTTAACTAAGAATGGATTTCTTGCATAAGACACTCCTATTTTCATTTTTTCAATTGTAACAGTA
>JAQSXU010000024.1 GCA_029256485.1 Clostridiaceae bacterium | reverse complement strand
CTAATGGCTCATACAAACTATATACCATAACTGTACCTATGCCAAATTCAGCAAATGACATTAGTACAAATAAATTGGAAAATAAGCCATTGACACCTAAATATTCAGTTCCCAGTTTCTTAATAAATAATGTGGTTGCTACTATATTTAAGAATAGAATTGAAATTTGATTAATAACTCCAACTATAATATTTCTTATGGAGTTAACTTCTCTTGACTGTGTATTCATCTTATAGTCCAACTTTCTATTTAACTTTTTAAATTTTTGTCTATATATACTTTAGATAAGGGATATATACATATAAAGATTATTGACATCATTTTATACAGCTTAAATCTTAAAGATAAAATACATACAGTAAAAAAAACTGTTTCTAAAAAACTTGGTAGTTCCATTAATACTTTAATTGCTTTTCTATGTGAAAATAGGCACCTCACAGCTTCGCAGCGGGTAAATTCTATAATTGTGTTGTATATATTATTGAAAGATAGACCATCTGACTGTATTTTTTTAAATATAGCCCAGCAAAATACACGAGCAGCCAGAGGTACAAATAAATCTATATTTTCTTCATATTTACATTGAGATTTTAAAAAGCACTGGTAATCTTGTATCATATTTAGTGCTCTATGTGTCAAATCTTCTTTTTTATTTGATGTAGATGATTCATAAATATAGTAGTAATATATAGGCTTATTTAATACATAATACTTTGGATTAAATGAAATAGCCTTTAAATTAAATAGAGTATCTTCCATAAACACTTTTTTTGCTGAGTCAAATCTTATTTTATGTTCATTTATAAATGAGGTTCTATAAAGCTTTCCCCATACATAACCAAATGAACTTGATGTTTTATATAAATTATACCTTTTCTTATGCTCTTTACATCCATATTTATTTATTTCCCCGGAACTATAATAATTTGATGAAATTTTAGTTTCCTCATTTACCCTAAAATAATTACCGCCTACAATATCATATTTTCCTACTTCTGCTATAGCTAATAGTGTTTCTACTGCACCCTCAGCCAAAACATCATCTGCATCCACAAAAGAAATATATTTTCCCGATGCTGACTCCATTCCCAAATTTCTTGCTGCACTTTGCCCACAATTCTCACTATGGATTACCTTTATTCTGCTGTCTTTTTCCTTGAAGCTGTCACATATTACTGGACATCTGTCAGGTGATCCATCATCCACCAGAATAATTTCTATATCTTTATACGTCTGTTGTAATACACTGTCTAAACATCGCTTCAAATATTTCTCTGCCTTATATATAGGTATTATAATACTTACCTGCATGCCTTTTCTCCTTAATAGAATATAATTTTTCTACTATGCTATTTTCATTTTTTTCAGTATGTAAGAAGCAAATTTACTTTTTGAAAATAAAAGTACTGCTTTAGGAAATAGATAAAATAGTAAAATATAAACTTTATGATGAATACCCATTCTTTTTTCCTTTAAAACATACTTTACATTATCCTTAATAATTTTAAGACATCTTTCTAAATCCCATTTTTCACTATAATTGCTCCTTATCATCATTAGTAATAATCTAAAGGCTTCATAAGAATATCTTGCGCGTATTAATTCATAAAGCTCAGGATAATTTTTATCAACAAATTCTATTTGATCCATATGAATTTGAAGTAAATCAAATTTTTTTCTGTTAAAATTGGACTGCATTATACTGTCACTTCTCAAGTAATAGTGATATTTTCGTGATGAATTAACTACAACTAAATTAGATTTATCAATTAGTTTATAGGTAGTTGCCTTATCTTCCATCAGCATTCCTTCTGGATATTTTATGTCTTTAAATAGATTACTTCTATACAATTTATTCCCTGCTGAGTTTCCAATAAAATTATTTGAAAAAAAACTTTCCATTGCCTGGTTACGATCAAACCCAACCCATTGTTCTTTTACCTTAGTTGCGAATTGAATTTTTTTATAATTAGTAACTATTTTAAAGTGCATAACTGAAATATCAGCATTGTATCTTATAATTCCATTATACAAAGTTTCAAAATAATCTGGTTCTATCCAATCATCACTATCAACAAAACCCACAAGCTCACCAGCAGCTATTTCTAAGCCAGCATTTCTAGCTGAAGAAAGCCCTCCATTTTTCTTATGAATTACAATTACTCTATGATCCTTTTTCTTGTACTCTTCACAAATATCTCCTGATTTATCTTTAGATCCATCATTCACTAAAATTATCTCTATATTTTTTATTGTTTGATTTAATATAGAGTCAATACACCTTTTCAAATAATACTCTACATTGTAAACAGGAACTATAATTGAGATTTTCATCTAAATACTCTCCTAAATTATACTTTTCCTCTGGGGTTACCAGCTTTAAAATGGTTAACATAAACCCTGGAATCCGGAATTTTTCCTACTACTTTTTTCAGAAGGCTGGTTCTGCAAAAAATATGCTCATCAAAATGTTTTTCTATATATTGAATTCTGAAAAAACTTTCTGACCAGCCAATGAAACCTCCTATAAAGGCACCTAATCCATAAAAAGGTTCTGAAAGCCTTATGGATAAAATGCTTCCTATTAGAACAGAAGCACAAAATATTATACTTGTAAACATTGCGCCCGTATAATCATTAAAATAAAACATAAATATTATATTACAATACATAAGAAATATAGTAAAATATGCACCAGTTAAAGATGGGTATATAGACAACACGCTGCCGCCAAATCCTATAACGGGCAGTAATAAATTGGCAATAAGAAATATAATTATTGTTATAATAGCTTGTACACCAACCAAATAACTAATTTGTTGTATTAGTAATTTAAACATACTTTTTTTTGCTCTATCAATATCATTCAAGGTTTTGCCAATAACCGCTTCGTTGTATTCCTTATATTTATCATGGAATTTTGTTTCTGCCATAACTGTAAATATTACAATTGTTGATATATTTGTAAACATAGCTAGACAAGATGCCATATCATAACTTTGCATGCTGACATAACTTTCAGCAACAATAACATGAGATGGGTGAGTCCAAAACACAAAATTATGTATATAAAGCCCTAGTATATAAAAAAAGTTACAAAAACATATATTTTTATAATCTATTAAATAGTGTAAACAATTTTTATAGTTTCTGCTGTTGCTTCTAAAATACTTTCTCATATAAGCAAACTCTAATAAAGCGATAATTAGAAATCCCAGGGTGACTCCATAAAGGATAGATTTTATGGTACTTAATCCAAATCTATACAACAAAGCAGCTGAAATAAAGGTTATTATCATACCAATTACATAATATACTGTAATTATCTTATAATCTTTTGTAGCAGATAAATAAGTCATAGAATAAAAAGTTATTATCATAACTATGAAAAAGCAGTAGGATACAAAAGAAAATATTAAATCCACTTTGCCTATAAAAATTATTCTTAACATAAATGGGATACCTAGGGCAGCTCCTGTTATTGTATTTAAAAAAACACCTGTATAGAAGGATGGTAAAATATCATCATATTTTTCTTCATAAATCTTATCTGCAATATACCTTGACATTATTCCAATAAATGGGGATGTTGTTAAAAGTGAAAAAATAAATACATAAAGAATAGTTGAGGACAATAACTCTCTTTCAGCATATGGCACGGATGTTAGTCCTAAAATAGAATAAAGCAGAATAATTGTAATAATAACGATTATTGTTGGTCCTACTGTAACAAGAGTACTGTATACCACACCACCTGCAAGTCTTGATATACTTTCTTTTCTAAAAATTTTTTTTAGTTCAAACCCTATTCCAGCCATATATCATTATCTCCTCAACTTAAAAATATTTTAATATCCTTCTGTTAATTTATTGTATATGTCATAATATTCTTGAAAAACTTTGTAATTTTGATAATATTTATTTGCTCTGTTATATCCATTTATCCCCATTTGCATCCTTATATTCTCTTCCTTTGCCAGATAGACCATTGCTTTAGCCATTTTTTTTACGTTCATAACAGGTACTACAATACCAGCATCTCCAAATTCGTCCTTTCCCCCGTATATCATATTGAAGCAGTCCCCTACATTTGTTGCAATACATGGTTTTTTTGCAGCAAACCCTTCTAATATAACTAAAGGCTGTCCTTCACTTAAACTGCTCAATACAGTGTAATCCATCTTACCTATATAATCTTTCACATTTATTTTATCAGTAAATATAACATCTTTTATACCATAATCCCTTATTAATTGTCTGCATTCCTCAACATACTTTGGCTTTTCATCTAATGGTCCCATTATCCATAGTTTTAAATTTGGCACTTCTTCTTTTGCCAAATAAAAGGCATTAATCATGGTTTTTATATCCTTAATTGGAGTAACTCTTAATATTGCACCAACATTTATGTAATTATCATGCTCATCTTTTGCTGGTAAACCTCTGAAATCTGGTACATTTACTCCATTACGAATAACATTAGTCTTCTCTCTTGAGCATCCTAAGTCAATTTGAAATTCTCTAGCTTCTTCAAATAATGCTGTTACTTTATCTGCAAAATCATAACAACAATTTGAGAATTTATAAAATTGTTGTATCCATAAATCCTTATAAATTCCTTTAACCCAGTTTGCCTTTAAAATTTCTTCTTCTCTTTCTCTTGTATATATTCCATGCTCTGACACTAGCAGAGGTTTATTATATAGAAATTTGGCCATACTACCGAATACTCCTGAATATCCTGTAGATAATGAGTGATATAATTCTGCCTGCGCAGGCTTATTCTTCAATAGCAGAAAAAGAGGCAGATACATAGACCTCATAGTCCACAGAAAATCGGTAAATACTGCATCTTTAAAGTTTTTGTTATAATACTCCTCCGTCATATTTAAAAATTCTTTACCTGCTAATAATCTATCTAAAGATATGTCTGTATTTTGAAAAAAATTGAATACTCCTTTCCAATCCACTTCATTGCCAAAAATTAAACTTTGTAAAGCATTATATTCACTATCTTTAAGTTTAAAATTCTTTTTATTCTTACTTATGTAATCATCATCAAGTAAATAAATTTCTTGGATCTCGCTTACGTTATCTGGTATTTTATATTTAAATTCTTTTTTTTCATTTCTATTTACTACTAGTGTTTGAATAACAAATTCAATATCATTAAATTTTAATAACATCTGCTGTATCCAGCTTGAAACTCCACCTGTAATATAAGGATATGCCCCTTCTACAATCAAGCATACTTTCATAATTTTCACCTACTCATATCTATCAACTTGTCGTAAGTTAATATGAATTTCTTTATTTTTTACAGTAACTAAATATGCTCCTTCTTCTATCTTTTCTGCAGTTCCATTTGTAATACTATCTATTTCCTTATTAGTTCTCAAAATATAATAAGATTCTCCATACCACTGTTTAAATCTTATTTCTATTTTATTATTACTGTACTTTATAGACGGAGAATTATTTTGAAATTTTTTAACTAACAGTGCCGTCTCAGTAACACTTCTTGGCTGTATCATTTCATATTTCATTCTATAAGAATCTATAAATTTAACATAATCCCGTAATACATTCATCCAATTGTCCTTATTATCTCCAGGAAATATTACCTGTTTTAAGTCAAGATTTTGTATAATTGCTCCAAATGCTGTAATACCAGAGTAAAACTCAAGCTTCTCTTGGTCAGTATTATCTACACCATCTATGGTAAATGGAATATATACGGCACTTTTAGTAATATATCCAAAACTCTTCTTTTTTTCTGTCCATGGTCCCAATACAGAATCTACGAAGTTAAATTGATCTTTATTTATCAGCTTAATTAGAGTTTCTAAATTCTTATTATTTAATAGAACAGATTTAAAATTTTTATTATTGAATAAACTACTATATATCTTAGTATCTTTTTCTAAATCCCCTGAATATACCATTCCAACTTCTCCGCCTAATTTATAAATGTCCTTTTCATAATTATTAATTTGTTCTTTACTATACTTATTTGTTTCGCCTATATATTGTTTATTGAAACTGTCTATTAAAAAACCACTTGGGATAAAGTCTCTGCTTTTATTTATGCTTAATATATCAGGAATTAATATATCTTGTTGAAGCTGCATAGCATTTCTGCTATATATTTTTTCAAGTTCACTAGTATTCTCATAACTAACATAAGGCAATCCAGTATAAGTAAAAACTTTTGCATTAACAACAGGATAAATATAATCCGGATAAATCTGGGCCATAATTGCTGACATAATACCATATGCCGCATTTGTTTCAAAAAAAGGTCCATTAATCACATAAATTTCACTTTTTCCATAAATGTTGCGCCAGATTACAGCTGATTTTTTTAAACCAGTAACATATGTCTTAGTGGTAGAAAGCAGTTCTGCCACAGGTGCCTTATATGACAAATCAGGAAGTTCTAATAATCCCCCAAGCATAAATCCTGGTAAGAATTTTACCCCTTTTTGATTCTTGGATTGTGTCATATTCTTTATACCCATAATATCTTTTAGGCCTTTTGTTTCAATATAGCCAGTATCGGGCATAGAAGTGAAGATTATATTTTTACCTATTTTTATGTATTCAAAGAGCTTATCCACATTTCCCAGGCTGCTAAGTTCACTTCCGTTAATAATTATTGTTTTAGCTGATTTTAATTCCTCATCATTTATATCTTCAAATTTTGCTTTTGAAATATAACCAATTTTAGCTTTTTCTAAGCTGTCTTCAACAATTTCAATAGTATTCTTTTTATCTTTCCCCCATACAATTACACAAGAAGTATTAAGTTCAGGCTGCTTTTCTGCTCTTTGCATATTTAAAGCATTGTTAGTATCTGTGTCTGATTTTGCTTTGTTTTTTCTTACAAAATAGTTTAAATTCACCATGGTCATCATTAGAATAAATAATAAAATTATAATTGACGCCAGCACCAAGTAATTTTCATTTTTCACATTATAATCTTGTTCTTTATTACTCATATTTCTCTCTCTTTTCCCATAACATAATTATGTTTCCTATTTCTTAGTATGATACTAAGCGTACTCAACATAATTATAACCATATATTTCATGGGCTTTATTATACCTGAATGCATTCCTTTTCCTGTTTTTCTTTCGTGCATCACTGCAGGTATTTCTTTAACACAATATCCCAGCATAATCATTTGTATTATCATATTTATATCCGGATACCTGCGATCAAAATTTCCATAACCAGCATAATAGGTAAAGGCCATTCTATTTAAGCCTTGAAGTCCTGATGTAGTATCTGTTATGTTGTCTTTGGTAAAGATTTTAATCACTAATCTAAAGTAGGAAATTGCAATATACTTAATTTTTGATATTTTCATAGTACTGCTGTTACTTAAAAATCTAGAGCCAATTACAATATCCGGTGTTTCTGTGAATCCATGATCTTTATTCTGAAGATAATCATATATGATTTTTATATTAGAAACATCATGCTGACCATCTGAGTCTAACTGTATAATATATTTATAGCCTTTTTTTTCAGCATACTTGTACCCCACCTGTAAAGCTGAACCATAACCCATATTTCTTACTTGATTTATAATAGTTACTTTAAAATTTCTTACTATTTTTTCTGTATTATCTTTTGAACCATCATTAATAACTAAAATATCAGCTATTTCATCTATTCCAGCTTCATAGATTTTATTTAGTACTACTCCAATACTTTCCTCTTCGTTATATGCAGGCATCATAACTAACAATTGTTTTTCCATATTTTCCTCCCCCTGAAATGTTTGTTATCACCTATTTTCATTAGTACCATAATCTATTGAAAAATTGTTCAATGCATACTCATTCTGCACAATTCTATATACAATTAATTCGTCATCCTCGTAGTAAACGCTCATCTCATTTGGAAAATATTTTTTATATTCTTGAGTCCAATAATATGCTTTAGCCATAAGTATTTTTCTATACTTCTGATAATTGATATTGTCCTTATTTGTCTCATCAAGAGATTCTTGGGAATCCTCATAAGTCACCATATCTCTATTAACTATTTCTTTATCATCCTTATAAAATCTATTTCCATACAGGACTATGGGTCTTTTTTCTATATAAATAAAAACGTATTTTGTAGGGATTTTTATTTCTATGTTTTTATTCCAATTTTCTTGTTTCAAAATAAAATCACTTAATTCGTAATGATATCCATTATTTAGTATTACACTTGTATCATTTACTGGAGAAACTATTGTCCATTTGTGATCATTATATTTTCTCATAATATCACAATCCACAAGCATTGCACCTTTAGTCTGAAAATAGTAAAAAGGAGGTAAAGGCCTTATGAGTCCAAACTTTACAATAAGCAGAACAAAAACTGGTATGGCTGTAAAAGTTAATGCTGAACATATTTTTTTTATCTTATCTGTATTAAAAGTGTCATATAATATTTCAAATGGCATGGCTATAAATATTGATGAGAAATATGCAAAGAAAATAGCTACCCTCTTAGGTTCCATAACTGTAGGAAGGTTTAATATTCTGCATATTATTAAAAATATTAGTAATAATTCATTTATTGCAAATGACAACTGATATAGATTTTCTTCTTTTATTTTTCTTGATATTATAGAAAGTATAATATTAATTACAGTTAATGCCAATAGTGCAAGGAAAATGAACATTACCCTAATATCTAAAACAGCAAATTTAGTAATTTCTTCTTTTGCATCTGCTAAAAATTTATTCCAATTGAAAGAATGATTAATTTTATTGGATTCTTCAATTTTATTAGCTTTTTCATCATTACTTTTATACACGTTTCCTTGTACTACACCTACCGCCCATCCCATTGATTGTTCCACTTTTTTTACCTTAGCAAATCCAACAGCTAGTGGTGCTATTGCTACCGCTGTACTTAAAAGCCCGCATAATATTAACTTTATTAATGACTTGTTTTTAATAATTCTATTAAAATAGACAATTCCAATGGATATGCATAAAACTAGTGCAATAATTGTTATATAAAAATGTATACTAATAGTCATAGAAAAACACATTCCAAATAGCACTAAATTACTAACTTTTTTATCTTTTAAATAATTGAATAGGAATATTACCATGGGCATTAACATAATCATTCCATACTCTTGAGGAACTGCAAATTGGTAACGATAAATTGATTCAATATCATATATGTTTAATAGTGAAAATGCTATAAAACCAAAAAGAGCTGCATATTTTGAGGTCAATATTTTTCTTAGTCCAAAATACAGCATTGTCATTATCAGCACCATAGATACAACTGAGAAAGATCTGACAACTGCAACTGCTTTAAACCTATAAAGTACTGTAATAGCTGCTAATATATTATGAAACCCATGAGGGTAAACACCTGATGGGAATATCTTACCTTCAATAAGAGATTGTATCCAATACAAATGTACTTCCTCATCGGGAGCTTGAAAGCTTACAAAATTAATACTATTATAACTATAATAGTAAATATTGTAACTCATTATTGATAAAAAAATAATCCATTCAAATTTTTTACCCTTAGTCAGCTCAGTATAAAAAGATTTTATACTGAATCTTATTTTTAATAATTTCCTTTGCAAAAATAACTTTATTCCGTATTCTCCATGGAATAGATGTTTTAAAGTTTCTCTACTCTCTCCATAAACCCTTTTAGCATCTTTTTTATCCAAAATGATTCTAATAAAAACTGTAGTAACCATTAAAGTAATTATTAATGCTGGTCTATTAAATATATTTAAATAGGCAAGTATAAAAACAATATTTATTATATAAAAGTTTCCTATTACTAGATATAAAACAAATCTATTAAAGATGTTTTTACTTTTTGCAATAGGCTTTATCATAAAAGATGTAATTATTATTATTAGAATAAAATAAGCTAAAAAAATATTAAATAAGTTAATTATACTATTAATAATAACCATTACACCGCCTCTTTCTTATTGACTAAAAAATCGAACCATCTCTAAAATGTCATGATCTAAAAGCACATCAGATTTCTTTAATCTTCTCATAAGCAGTAAAAAGTTGCTTCTATCTTTATTGTTGTAATAATATCTTAATCCCGCTTTATAACTATCTAATTCATCATCTTTGTTAATTAGTGCTTTTTCAACCCAAATTTTAGCTTTATCATTTTCTTCTAAATCTAATAAAATACAAACCAGCTTATTGTATAGTTCACCTGTAATTTTAAGGGGCAGATTCTCTTCTATTGTCATTATTAATTCTTCAAATAAGTTACAATAAAGTCTTTGTTCAGGTATTGATAATATTTTTTGTGATAAATACTTATATAGATAATCTGCATATTCATTGCATAGGTCAATATTGCCCTTATCTTTATTGTATTTCTCCCTTAATTGTTTTTCTTTTATTTTAAATTCATTAATAGTATCTGAAATAGCTGAAGCTGCATAGTGAGACACTTCACTATCCTTGTGTTCTAACGCCTTTAATAATGTATTTAAATTGTCATTACTGTCTTCTCTTAACACATCCAGCAGTAATTTTCTAGTACTTTTTTTATCAGACACTATAAGAGCTTCTTCAAGAGGCACTTTATTAAATGCGCTTCTCATATCCGGCTTCAAAATAACTTCTATTTTATCCTTTCTAAAGCTTAATTCATCTATACTAATGTGGCTGTCCCTTCTTTTAAAGTATATTTTATATACAAACCATGAAAAAAATAAATATGCTGGTCCTACTAAAGGACATATAATCATAAAAATACTCATCATTATTCCACAGCTTAAATCTTTTTTTATCCATTTATTAAATAAATATATAAGTGCAATGATAAAATTAATTACTAAAACGTAGATAATTGCTTGAGCTTTATTTATTTGATAATTAATTTGCATCTACACCACCAATTTCTACTAATATTTGATTTTTTCTCAATCTGTCCATAACATATTCAGCCTCATCCTGATTTGAGTTAGCCAAAAGAATATATGTTTCATCATTACTGTTAACACCTATATAATCCATATTCCTAACTTGACCCTTTAAGAGATTATAAAAATCCTCTTCAGTAATTCCATTATCAGGTTGAACCTTTAATAATGAGAAATCAATTAAGTTTTCCTTATCACCATATTTGTATATTTTAAGTATTTTTCCAAATGCTTCTGCATTCAAAATACCTTGATATCTCCAGTTATGGGATTCATTTATGTTTTCCATGTATTCGTAAGCTTTATCCATTGTTTTTTCAACAAGCTTGCATAGAACGCCAAAAATATTCATTTCATATAGGTTGTTATTTTCAAAAGGCAGAGACCAAATCATGACTATTGTCTGTATATGCCCATCCTTATATGTTCCTCCAGCCATCATAGGATAATCAGGATTTAGTGTATTATTTACGTATATCTCTTTTTTATTAAGTTTTATATATAAATCATTATGGGAAGAAAGCCTTATTGATTTTTTCATTATCTTAGCCTTATCAGAAGATGCTGCCATCAATCTGCAAAATTGAGAATTTCTATCACAGGTGTATATTGAAACATCTTGTGTATTCATTATTTCACACATGACATTAACAGTCTTGAATATAACTCTTTCCGGTTCTATTACGTCTAGTTTTGATACAATATCATATATTCTGGCAAAGCTGTCTTTATAATTAATCAGCCTTTTTTCATATAAACTTCTAATTTCTATATTACTATTATTAATATCCTTTATATTTTTAAGTTCTAATTGTAAATGATTTTTTTCGTCATTTAAATCTTCATATTTTCTCTTATATTTATCCTTCAAATATCCTACTAGCATTCCTATTGTAAATATTTGAAGAATCCAAAGATAAATGTTATTTTCATTAACCGCTATATATTGACTATCCCATGATAATGCAATATATATTTTACCAATTATACTAAATAAAGCAGCAAATGCGGCATTTAGATATCCATAAATTAAAGCAATTATTATAACATATAGTAAGTAAACATCAACTGACTTATGAAAACTTAATGATCTAGTCAGTACAGCAAAAACCTCCATTAGTAAAAAGAAAAGTATGTTTTCAACTAAAGGAAATATTTTGCTTGTTGTTTTATCACTAAATTTAAATAGATGACCAATTAAATGGGATTTTACTTTATTTTTTACATTTACATTAGCTGACTGTTTTTTTATAACTGCTTGTACATTTTTCATACCAGCTTTAATATCATACTTCTCGTTGAATCCGAGCTTTCTAATATTTTCTGATTGATAGTTATGATTAATATAATTGTTTAAAGGCTCCATTATGTCAACTTGGATTTTTTTACCTTCTATTTCTTCTAGCAGCTCAGCTAACCTGGTTTCTAAATATACGGAAGTACCCTGAGATGTTATGTGATATGTAGTATTTTCATATGAATTTTCCTTTGTAATTCTATAAATACAATCAACTACATCATCTACATATATTAAGTTGTGTTGTTTATTATTGTAGACTTTAACTTTATTGTATTCTATTGCCTCTTTACATATGCTTGTACATATATTATGTTCTAAAAATTCATCTTTATATTTTCCATAGATTTCGCTAACTCGAGCAATACTTATAGTAAAGTTAACTTTCTTATGATAATTTTTACAAATTTCCTCACCCATTAGAATTGCTTTGCCGCTGTTATTTATAGGAATCGGTTCTGTATCTTCTGTAATTAACAACTCTGGATTACTATCAAATACAGAACATGAAGAAATATAAATAAACTTCTTTATGGTTGAGTCTTTGCAGCCAGCAATAACATTAGTTATACCTGCCATATACTTTGAAGCCTGGTTAGGCTCATTTTCTAAATAAAAATTACCGTCTAGTGCACCAGTAAATATCACTATATCAGCTTCAATACTCTTTAATATATATGAAATGCTATCGCTGTCATAGGTGAAATTGTATTCTTGAAACACTTCTAACGGTTTTGATTTTTTCTTTTTATCATTTCCTGTTACAACAAAAACTTTATAATCTTCTTTATTCAATCTTGAGATCAAACTTAAAGTAAATACGTCATAACTGCCAAAAATCAGTACCTTAATGAGAACCTACCTCCTCACTGTTTAACTTTAACTCTTTTCTTAACCTTTCATTTTCCATGTTAAGCAAAGCAATCTGCATATATAATTCACTGATTTCATTACTTTGAATGGATATAGTAGTTGTATTTTTTAAAACTATAAATAATAATCCTATATATGCAATTAAGAACATAATGGATGGAGGATACCATATACCTAACGAATTTGCAATAAATGTAATTATTGAGGGGAAAATACCTAATATAATTGCAGCTGCACCAATAAGCAGCCATAACACGGACTGTGATTCAGTCATCTTTTTATCTACCAGAGATTTAACAATATATAAAATTAAAACGAAGCCCGTAACTACAGTAAATATATTGACCCAAATGCTCATGACCGTCCCCCCTTATAGGTACTTGGTAAATTTTAATATATGTACAAAATTAGTCCTTTTTTCTTGATGGTTACATTATATAATAAATAAATCATTATATCAATTTGTCCTATTAATTTCACACAAAATTACAAATAATTTAACAAACTTCTTCTAAACTCAATATAAGCCCTGTGTTTAAAACTTGTACACAGAGCTCATATTGTAAAAAATTTATACAATTGTACCTATTTGTCTAAATATAGTTGAAGTTGTTTACAGATAAACATTACTGAAACTTAACTTATTCAGTGGAAAAATATCGAATCTTCAACGATTTTTTATGCTGTATAAGTTTATAGTTAAGGTTGTTTATCTTCATGATGGTCATTTCTGAATTTTTCAAGTGCCCCTGCAATATCTCCATAAATAAGAGTACTTAATCTTTCAATAATAGCACTTGGATTCTCCCTCATTCCGGTGCCTATCCATTCCAGCATGAGCCCAACAAAGGCATATTTATAAAAGTCAGCAATAAATGCCTTATCATCATCTCTCACTGACATGCCTGCTGCTTTTTCATCAATAACACCCATTAAAAGAATATAGGTTTCATTGTATAGGTATCTCTGCAGGTGCTCCTTGTTAATGGAATGATATGTATTAATTACAAATGCTTTGTTTTTCAGTACATATTCAAATATCTGCAAAAATCCCTGCTGCCATGTATCATAGGTTTTTTTGCCGCCTAGCGCTTTAGTGGCTTCACTGGTATAAATCCATTCCACCAGATCATAAATATCCTTAAAGTGATAATAAAATGTCTGCCTGTTTACCTCGCAGTCCTCCACAATATCAATAACAGTAATTTTATCCAGAGATTTTTCAGCTAATAACTTTTTCAATGATGCAGCAAGTGCCTTTTTCGTTGTTTGTGCCATAAAGCCCTCCACTCCTCGCAATTCATAACTATTTTTAATATAGCATAAACTTAGAAATTTTCCAACGCAGTAAATATTGATGTCTGAAAATGGAGCAGGGGATTGTGCAAAAGTTATTTCAAACTGTGTTGAAAAATAGAAGAAACCTGTTTAAGAATTACTCTAAGAGTTATCCTTAAGCAGGCTTCTTCTGGGTTATGTTTTTAAGACTACTTCATTGACTGAATTATGCTGTCAGCCAATGCATCCATTGAGTCGCCGTCGTCTACTTTCATTGCGGAGGTTACTGTCATTTCACTATCTATAACATTCATATCCTTCATTTCGCCCAAAAGCTCACGCATCAATTTGCCTGATTGAGGAGCCCATGAACCATTTTCAATAATAGCCACAGTACGCTTTTGAAGATTCAATGCCTTCATATCCATTAAATAATTCAATATTGGTGGATAAATCTTCAGGTTGTATGTTACGGATGCCAGAACTAAATGACTGTATTTAAATGTTTCAGAAATCAAATATGAAACATGAGTTTTTGAAGCATCATACATAACAACATTGGTCATTCCCTTTTTAACAAGTCTTGTTGCCAAATCATTAGCAGCAGCTTCAGTGTTGCCGTACATTGTTCCATAAACAATCATTACACCTTTTTCCTCAGGTTCGTAACGGCTCCACTTATCGTACTTATCCAGATAGTATCCTAAATCAGAACGCCACACTGGTCCATGGAGAGGGCATATAGTTTTAATGTCTATAGTGCCGGCTTTCTTCAAAAGAGCTTGAACATGAGGACCATACTTACCAACTATGTTTGTGTAATATCTTCTTGCATCATCAATCCAATCTCTGTCAAAGTTAACTTCATCATTAAACATCTTTCCATCCAATGCGCCAAAGGAACCAAATGCATCAGCAGAGAATAATACACCGTTTGTTGTATCAAATGTTACCATAGCTTCTGGCCAATGTACCATAGGAGCATATACAAATACTACATTATGTTTTCCGAAGGACATGGTATCTCCTTCTTTAACTTCTGTTATTTTGCCATCTATATGAAAACCAAACTGATTCATAAACATGAAAGCTTTTTCTGTGCATATAATTTTAACATTTGGATAGCGAAGAACTATCTCTTCTATGCATGCTGCATGATCTGGCTCCATATGGTTAATTACCATATAATCCAAAGGTCTGTCACCTAAAACTTCTTTAATATTTTCAAGGAACTGACGGCAGATTGACCAGTCTACAGTATCAAAAAGTACTGTCTTCTTATCTAAAAGCAAGTAGGAATTATATGAAACTCCTCTTGGAATTGGATGAATATTTTCAAAGAGAGCCAGGCGGTGATCGTTACCACCAACCCAATAAAGATCCTCAGTTATTTTTCTAACACAATACATATATTAAATCCTCCTTCACTAAAACAAATTATTTATAATGAGAATTAGACTTCTATAAACATGTCTTTTGCTTCGCCGCAAGCTGGGCAAGTCCATTCCTCAGGTATATTTTCAAATAAAGTACCAGGAGCAATTTCTCCTTCTGCATCTCCAACACTAGGGTCGTACTCATATCCACAACCGTTACATACATAGTGCTTCCATATTGGAACAACTTTCTTTGGAACTGCTCTCTTCATCTTCTTCATTGGTGGAGCAGGTTTCTTTGCTTCTCCATTGTCTAAGGCTTTTGTCAGTACCGGCAGAATTTCCATCATGTCTCCAACTATGCCGTAGTCAGCATTCTTAAATATCTTAGCATTAGGGTCAATATTAATGGCAACAATTGTGCTGGCTTCCTTTATGCCCTTCAAATGCTGACCTGCGCCTGAAATACCGCAGGCAACATAAAGATTTCCCTTAAACTTTTGACCAGACATACCAACATAACGATTTAATGGTACATATTTAAGTGTTTCAGCAACAGGACGAGATGAACCTATAGCTGCACCGGCCTGAGCTGCCAGGTCTTCTATAAGCTTCATATTTTTCTTTTCTCCTACACCTAAACCAACGCTTACTACCCTTTCAGCCTTAGTAATAGGTGTATCTATTGGAATTCCAACTGTGAAATCATAACCATCTTTCTTAAGAGCTTCCACAAGAGCATTAACCTTATCTTCAATAGTTCCATCCTTGAAGATAACCTTCTTACGATAGCCTGTGGCAGGTTCACCATGAGAACTTTTTACAGCCTCGTTCTTTGGCATCTTGCCAATGATATTAGCAGCAATGACCACACGCTGGATTTCATTTGTTCCTTCATATATTGTACAAATCTTAGCATCTCTGTAAGCACGTTCAACTTCCATACCTTTCAAGTAGCCGCTTCCTCCAAATATCTGAAGAGCATCGTTAACTATCTCTAAGCAGGAATCAGAAGCATATTGTTTTGCCATAGCAGATTCCATGCTGTATCTTTCATGATTTTGTTTAAGCTCTGCAGCACTGTAAATAAGCAATCTGGCTGCTCTAAGCTTTGTAGCCATATCAGCAAGTTTGAAAGCTATAGCCTGCTGCTGGCAGATAGGTTTCCCAAATTGAACTCTTTCTTTTGAATACTCTAATGCATTTTCGTAAGCACCTTGAGCTATACCAAGAGCCTGAGCTGCAATACCAATACGGCCGCCGTCCAATGTGGCCATAGCAATCTTGAAGCCTTCTCCCTCTTTACCTAAAAGATTTTCCTTTGGTACTTTTACATTGTTGAAAATAAGCTCTGCAGTTGCAGAAGAACGAATACCCATTTTGTCATAGTGTTTTCCAAAGGTAAAACCTTCCCAGCCTTTTTCCACAATAAATGCACTAATTCCGTGAGTTCCTATATCAGGTGTTGTTACTGCAAAAACAACATAAATGTCAGCCTTACCTGCATTTGTTATAAATATTTTTTCACCATTTAAAATATAATGATCTCCATCTAGCACAGCAGTGGTCTCTGTACCGCCGGCATCACTGCCTGCATTTTCTTCTGTAAGGCCAAAAGCTCCTAATTTTTCTCCCTTAGCCATGGGAACTAGGTATTTCTTCTTTTGTTCTTCGGTTCCAAAGGCAGCAATAGGATATGTACCCAAAGATGTATGGGCGGAAAGAATTACCCCTGTACCACCGTCAACCCTTGATAATTCCTCAACAGCAATGGCATAACTGATTACATCAAGACCAGCTCCGCCATACTCTTTAGCATATGGTATTCCCAATACACCCATATTAGCAAGCTTATGAACAGCCTCCCATGGGAATTTATTTTCCTGATCCAGTGTAAAGGCAATAGGTTTTACTTCCTCCTCAGCAAATTCTCTGATTTTTTTTCTTAAATTTTCATGTTCTTCAGTAGTCTTAAAAAACATATATCTCCCTCCTTCTATTGAATACGTTTTAAACAATAATGTAAACTTATAAAATAGTTTCAAATCAAACCCAGGCGCACCAAATGAGCTATGAAACAGCTCAACAATGCTGACCCTATTTGTCATTTGTAAACTTATCTAAATAGAGTCATAATATCTCTCTCATAACAGAGAGTTGTTATTTATTAATAATACATTTATTATCTTCTAATAATTATAATTCGACGTTCATTCAAAAATTCCTTCTTAAATAATAATAATTATTTTAATTTTTTTTACATAATAATAATTATTGTTACAAAATGCATCTTTTTAAATATGAAATAGCTTATATAGTTTTGCCATATCTTGTCATTTGTGAAGTGATACAGGATGTGATGTAGTTAGGAATCAAAGATTTGGTAATAGGAAAGGCTATTGAAAATTATCTCTAATGATAGTAATTATAATAGTGCAAATGGTTGAAGCCTTTTTAATAAATATAAAACTCCTACAATATCTAATGCTTATGCATATTGCAGGAGTTTTATGTTATTTGAAATGCCGAAGCCGCAGGACGCTAAACGAATAGCACATTCAACACTTCTTGTTTTCAATACAACCTTTAATTTTCTTTCCTTTTACTTCACCTGCCAAAATATAGCTTTAACGCATATAAAAAATAGAAAATATGTATTGGACATACATTTATTTATATTATATACTTAAAATCAGTGGGAAAAAAGGTCTATTAAACCTCGTAATTTCCTCAATAATTGTAGAAAAATTGGAGGCAATTAATATGAAAGAGGGATATTTATATATTTTTTTAACAACTATTATTTTCAGTACAATGGAAATTGCACTAAAGCTTGTATCTGGAGTATTTAATCCTATACAGCTTACTTTTACCAGATTCTTTGTAGGCGGGTTATTTTTAATACCACTTGCTATACGTGCACTTAAAAGGAAACATTCCTCTGTTTCAAAAGGCGATTTATATTATTTTTCTTTTTTAGGTTTTCTGGGTATTGTTGTAAGCATGCTGCTATATCAATTGGCAGTACAAAATACCAAAGCTTCTGTAGTTGCTGTTTTATTTAGCAGCAATCCGGTTTTTGTAACAATTTTGGCATTCATCTTATTAAAAGAAGCTATTCATAAAAACAATGTAATTGCATTAATTCTTGAGGTTATTGGTACTGTAATAATAATAAATCCTTTAAACGTTAAACTCAGTGTACAGGGAATCATCCTTTCAATAGCAGCAACTTTAACTTTTGCTCTTTATGGAGTTTACGGTAAAAAGAAATGTGCTAAGTTTGGCGGTATTGTAGTTACCTGCTTCGGTTTTTTGTTTGGAAGTTTTGAAATGCTGATTTTAATAGGTTTAAGTCATATTACTACAATAGCAAATTGGTTTTCTTCTAATGGACTTGCTATATTCTCAAACATTCCTATATTTAAAGGATACTCTTTAAGCGTACTTCCCATAGCATTATGTATTTTCATTATTAATACAGGAGTTGGATTTGCCTGCTACTTTATGGCAATGGAAAAGACCTCTGCCCAGACTACTTCTTTGGTATTCTTTTTTAAACCAATTTTAGCACCGATTCTTGCACTGATTTTGCTGCATGAAGCTATTCCATTTAATATGCTGATTGGTATTTTATTTATATTGTCTGGTTCACTTTCATCCATCCTGCCTGGACTATTAGCTCAAAAGACTGATAAGACAGATATGAATAATGAGGAATTAGATATTAATGATGTTGTTTAATTAAAGTTTACTTCAGTTATCTGACTTCAGGTAATTTTCCCATTTGGCTTATTACCATTTTATAATATTGTCCTTTTTTATTCATAAGGCTTTTATGGTTTCCGCTTTCCAATATTTCACCATCACCAATTACCATAATATGATCTGCATCTCTAATAGTAGACAAACGATGTGCTATTAAAAAACTTGTACGATTCTTCATTAAACTTAAGAATGCACGCTGAATATCTTTTTCAGTTTTTGTATCTACACTGCTGGTTGCTTCATCCAAAATTAAAATAGGACTATCACAAAGCACTGCCCTGGCAATAGCTATAAGCTGGCGCTGTCCCTGACTTAAATTATCTGCAGCTCCGGACACCATTGTATGGTACCCTTTTGGCAGCTTATGGATAAAATCGTGGGCACGAGCTATTTTGGCAGCCCTTATCACCTGCTCATCTGATGCCTCCTTTTGTGAATATCGTATATTATCCATAATTGTACCTGTAAAGAGACAGGTATCCTGAAGCACTACTGAAAAACATTTTCTAAGGCTGTTTCTCCTGATATTTGTAATTGGTTCATTATCAATTAAAATACTGCCGCTGTCCGCATCATAAAAACGAGTGAGAAGATTAACAATAGTGGTTTTCCCTGCGCCTGTTTCACCTACTAAAGCAACTACTTCTCCTGCCCTGACTCTGAAGCTTACATTTTTCAATATAGGAGTGGATTTGTTGTATGAAAAACATACATTTTCAAAAGTAACATGTCCCTGTGGATGCTCCAGATCAATTGCATTTTTCAAATCAGCTGACTCTTCTTTGCTGTCCAAAATTTCAAAAACACGTTCTGCTCCTGCAAGTGCTGACTGAATAGTATTAAACATACCTGCAACTGAGTTAAGTGGCTGTGCAAACTGCTTTGAATAACTTAAGAAGCTAACCACTGTGCCAATGGCCAAGCCGTATCCTACTGATAATATACCACCAACGAAAGCAACGATTGTGAAGATAAAATTGTTAATAACATTCATAAGGGGCATCATATATCCAGCCCAAATCTGTGCCTTAATACTGCTTTCATTAAGCTTTTCATTAATGTGTTTAAACTGCTTCAGCACATCCTGCTGTTTACCAAATGCTTTTACCATTTTTAGTCCTAGAATATTTTCCTCTATTACTCCATTGAGGGAACCAAGACTCCTCTGCTGTTCTAAAAAATAAGTGCGGCTCCTTGATGCAATTGTACGTGTTAATAGAGTTACAAGAGGAATACATAATAAAACAACTAGAGTAAGAGGCACATTCAGCATTATCATTACAGCAAAAGAACCAGCCAGTGTTAAAACACTTGAAATTAATTGTGTTGTTGTCTGTGCAATAGTGGAGCTGATATTATCTACATCATTTGTAATTCTGCTCATGGTGTCACCATGTGACCGTGTATCATAAAATTCCAGTGGAAGCTTCTGCATCTTTTCAAAAAATTCTGTACGCAGTACAAATACCAGCTTTTGTGAAACCTTAAGCATAATAACTGCATTGATACATGAAATGAGCCAATTCACTGCATACAAGGCTGCAATTATCATTAAAAGCCCCATAAGGGTTTTTGTGTCCACTGTTCTGGCTGAAATTTTAAATGTATTAAAGGTTTTTCCTACAAAATAAGGAATTGAAACGGAAATTACGGATGAAAGAACTGTAAGCATCATGGCCAAAATGATGGTTTTAGCCCAGCGCATATATATTTTTATAATACGCATCAGGGTTCCCTTAGCATTTTTAGGTTTGGCACCTGGTCTGAAACGGTTGGCACCGCCGCCCATGGGTCTTCCGCTGATAGATGGTACTTTTACTTCAGGTGTAGAATATTGCTGTGCCATAGCTTACGCCTCCTTGCTTTCAATTTGTGTCTTATAAATATCTCTATATATTTCACAATCTTTCATCAGCTCATCATGTGTACCGTATCCAACCTTTACCCCATTATCCATAACTAGAATTCTGTCTGCAAACATAGCTGTTCCACAGCGTTGAGTAATATTAATGAGAGTCTGGTTTCTTGTTTTAGAATTCAGATTTTCCCTGACTTTAGCTTCAGTTACTGCATCCAATGCACTGGTTGCATCATCTAATATGAGTATTGAGGAATTTTTAAGTATGCTTCGGGCTATTGAAATACGCTGCTTCTGTCCCCCTGAAACATTAACTGCAGCACTTCCTAAAAGACTTTCATAGCCATCATTCATATTCTCAATAAAACCTGCCTGCGCCTTATGTGCTGCCTGGTGCAGCATTTCATCAGTGGCTTTGCTGTCTCCCCACCTGATATTTTCAGCGATAGAACCAGAAAAAAGCATTGGATTTTGCGGTGCAATGGCAATATTATCACGTACTGAATCAATACTCAATTCTTTAATATCAAAGTCGTTAACAAGAATTTTACCGCTGTTTACATCATAAAACCTAAGAAGCAGCCAGGCAATTGTAGATTTACCGCTGCCTGTTGGCCCTATTATTGCCATGCTCTGCCCATTTTTAATAGAAAATGATAAATCCTTTAAGGCAGGCACCCCACTGCCATTAGGATATGCAAATGTGACATTTCTAAATTCAATATCACCATTTAATTCTTTTATTTCACCACTGTCAGTAAAATCTTCATCACAGTGAAGCACTTCTCTAATACGTGCAGTGGAAGCCTTTGTTCGTACAAAGGTATTAAATATATTGGTTATCATAATTAAGGATGTAAGAATTTGTGCCATATAAATTGTAAATGCTGTAATATCACCTGGTTTTGCAAGGTTTAAAGAAAACATCCTGCTGCCGGTATAGATTACAATTACAGTGCCTATTCCAACGGTTAGTGTCATGAGAGGGGATATTAATGTAATAATCATTTGAGAAGATATACCCTTCTGCATTAAATTTAAATTTGCATCTTCAAATTTATCAGTTTCCTTTTCATAAGTTCCAAAGGCCTTAACTAAGCGCACTCCTATAAGATATTCCTGCACAACGGAGTTTACCTTATCCATTGCCTTTTGTAATTTATAATAACGTGGATAACTCAGCTTCATGCTGACTATAATAAGAACAGCAACTACTGCAACAATACCGTAAATAATGAGACTCAGCCTTAAATTGAGCAGGCTTGCAAGTACTATACTGCCAATACATGTAATAGGTGCTTTCATAAAAATTCTCATAATTCCATTTACAAACTGTATAATTTGTGAAGTGTCATTAGTCATACGTGTAATAAGGGACCCGCTTTCAATTTTATCTGTACCCTGTTCTGAAAAATACACAATTTTTTCAAATAAATCATATCTTAAATCTGCTCCCATACGCTGTGAAACTTTGCTGGCCAATATATTTCGAGTTACTGCAAAACATGCGCCAATGGCAGTAACCAAAAGCATCAGCCCTCCCCAATAATAAACTTTTGGAAGCTGCCTCTGGTCAATTCCTGAATTTATTATATTTGACATAAGTGTTGGACCAAGCAAATCACAGACTGCCTCAGAAGTAACACAAAAAACAGCTGTTAAAAAAGGAAATTTATATTTTTTAAAATATTTACTATACAAATTCATATTTGTTATCCACTTCTTTCCTTTAAAGTCTAATACATAAATAATATTATACATCCTTCTATTAAAAATTTATATGGTACAGTGCTTTGATATACAACTGTATAATAATAAAAAAAAACATATGGGATTTCTCCCATATGTTTTATAAAAATAATGTCATAAAATTATTTTATCATAGCAGCGATTATTGGAGCAATTATAAGTGAAATAGTTCCCATAACCTTAATAACTGCATTTAAAGATGGTCCTGCTGTATCCTTAAATGGATCACCAACAGTATCACCTACCACGGCAGCTTTATGAGCAGCAGAACCTTTGCCCCCGTGTTGCCCAGATTCAATATACTTCTTAGCATTGTCCCAGGCACCGCCCGCATTTGCCATAGTAAGAGCCAATAGAACTCCAGAAGCTGTTCCTCCAACTAACATGCCTCCTATAACCTGCAGAGCCATTTTTGGATCTATTTGAGCAACTGAGAAACCTACTATTAATATACTTAATGGAGCTAATAATCCAGGAATAATCATTCTCTTTATAGCTGCTTTTGTAGATATGTCTACACAGCTTTTGTAATCTGCTTTCGCTTTACCCTGTAATAAGCCTGGAATTTCTCTAAATTGTCTTCTTACTTCAGCAATCATATCAAAGGCAGCTTGTCCAACAGCCCTCATTGCAAAAGCACAAAACAGGAATGGAATCATAGCACCAAACAGCAATCCCATCATAATCATTGGATTAAGAACATCCAAATTTGTAATATTTGCTCTTTGAGCAAAGGCGGAAAATAAGGCAATTGCAGTTATTGCCGCTGAACCTATGGCAAATCCCTTTGCTACAGCTGCTGTTGTATTACCTACAGAATCAAGTTTATCTGTGATTTTACGAACGCTAGGGTCAAGTCCAGCCATTTCTGCAATTCCACCTGCATTATCTGCTATTGGTCCATAAGCATCTATTGCTACAATTGTACCTGCCATTGATAACATACCCATAGCTGCCAATGAAATACCATAGAAACCAGCTTGCCCACCGCCTGGAATTAAGTAAGCAGCAGCCACAGTAATTATTATAACTACTATAGGAGCGGCGGTACTTTCCAAACCTACTGCTAAACCAGAAATGGCATTTGTAGCAGCACCTGTGTTTGAAGCTTCAGCTATATCCTTAACAGGACGATATTCTGCAGCTGTATAATATTCAGTAATTAAACCAATTAATATATTTGCAATAAGCCCTGCCATAATAGCAAAGAAAAATTGTATTTGTTTACTTGGTAAAAAGTATTTTGTCAGCATAAAAGCTGCAGCTGCGGTCATAAAGAAAGAAGAGTAAAGGCTTCTGTTAAGTCCTGACTGAGGGCTATTTTCATCACCTGTATAAATGAAAATAGTACCTATAATAGATGCTATAATACCTGCAGCTCCGAGTAAAAGAGGAAGCAATACTCCTTGTGTTCCAAAAAAAGCCGACCCTAAAAGCATAGCTGCAATTGAAGTTGCTGCATAGGATTCAAATAAATCAGCACCCATACCAGCCACGTCACCAACATTGTCTCCCACATTGTCAGCAATTACTGCTGGATTTCTAGGATCATCCTCAGGAATTCCAACTTCTACCTTGCCAACTAAATCCGCACCAACATCAGCAGCTTTAGTAAATATGCCTCCTCCTACACGGGCAAAAAGTGCTATTAATGAAGCTCCAAAAGCAAAGCTGTCTATAGCTGGAATCATTTGGGCATCTCTGCCTGCTACAAATATATAAAGTAATGAAACACCTAAAATACCTAATCCCACAACTCCCATACCCATTACTGAGCCGCCTTTAAAAGCTATTCCAAGAGCTTTCTTTAAGCTGGATTGAGCTGCATTAGTTGTTCTTGCATTAGCTCTGGTTGCAATATACATTCCTAAATAACCAGCACAGCCTGAAAAAAGAGCACCAACTAAGAATGAAATTGCAGCTGAAAGCTTGTGTTCAGATACAAATGCGAGAAGAATAAAAATAATAATTGCAATTGGCAGTAGTGTTTTATACTGACGATTCAAGTATGCCATAGCACCTTGCTGAATGGATTCTGAGATTTCTCTCATTTTATCTGTTCCCATTTCTTCTTTAAGAACTGAATTAGAAAGGTACAACGCGAATAATAAGCCAATTATGCCCGCTGCCACAATAATAAATGACATTATTTTACCCCCTTTTAGTATGTATTAAGTAATGCTTTACATCCTTTGATATTTTACATTTTACAACATTATTCTACAATATTCAACATTTATATCTGAATTATTCATCAATTCGACTATTCTGACAATTATATTAGTTATAAAACCTTAAAAAAGTGTTACTTTTTATTAGCATTGGCTCCAATCAGCATAGTTCTTTTCAATATTTAGAAAGAATATATATACATTA
The DNA here is from genome assembly GCA_029256485.1 of Clostridiaceae bacterium. The sequence goes on along the minus strand of JAQSXU010000024.1, from coordinate 15,681 downwards.
AATATATAAGCCGCTATTTCCCCTATCAGAGGGTGCTGAATGCTTGTTTGATACTGCTCAGTTATGGGCAGGACGCTTTAGCCCAAACCAATCCATATCTGCGATCATTAACTCAGGTTGGTTTTGCTACCTTCGGCACACCCCATATACTTGATTTTACGGTTAAAGTTGTGCGCATAGCATTGGAAGCTGCCTGGTTCCAGAAATGGCTTGTTCACCGTCGTCTCCGTCCAGAAGAGTTCGGGGAAAGAGTTCAAAACTTTTTGTCCGGTACTGCTAACTATCCAATTAATCTTGAACTTATCAATTCGCTGGCAGTTTCAGAGGTATTTAACAAATACGGCTCCTATCTTCTTCCCCAGGCATACCCAGAGGGCTGTCCCACACATCCGGCTTATCCTTCTGGTCATGCTACCTATACCGGTGCAGGAGTCACTATTTTAAAAGCCTTCTTTGATGAATCCTTTGTTATCCCCAATGCCGTTGCAGCCAGCACAGACGGTCTTAAACTGCTTCCTTATACTGGACGGCCTCTGACAGTACTGGGGGAATTAAATAAACTTGCCTCAAATATTGCTATTGGCCGTGATGCTGCAGGTGTACATTGGCGCAGCGACGCAATCCAGGGTATGTACCTTGGTGAACAGGTTGCCATGGGCATGTTTCAGGATTATAGCCGCACCTATAATGAAGATTTTCACCGTTTCACCTTCACCAGATTTGACGGAACTACTGTAACAATATAAATTATGATATTAAAATCAAAAAAGCTTCACAACACCTTTAATTGAAGGTTTGCGAAGCTTCTATTTATTATTTGGATTCCATTTTTTTCAGAATATTATTTGAATGCAACTTTATATTGCTCTGGATAATCAATATCTAAATTGTTATTTTTAGCCTCATTTAATACAAAGTATGGATTTCTTAAAAGTTCTCTTCCAATTGCAACTAAATCCGCTCTATGATTTGACACTATTTCCTCTGCCATTTTAGCATCTGTAATTAATCCAACAGCTATAGCAGGAATGCTGCATCTTTTTTTAATTTCATCTGCTAAGTTCACTTGATATCCTGGATATAAATTTATTTTTGCCTGAATTAATCCTCCTGAGCTTACATGAACAATGTCTATAAATTCTTTAACTTCATTTACTATTTTCACCATGTCATCTACTGTTATTCCGCCTTCTTTATAATCATTAGCAGATACTCTCAGCAGTATTGGCTTTTCCTTTGGCCATACTTCAGATACAGCTTCCAGTACTTCTTTGAGGAATCTAGTTCTGTTATTTATATTTCCGCCATACTCATCTTCTCTTAAGTTTGATAATGGTGATAAAAACTGGTGAATTAAATAACCGTGGGCTCCATGTATTTCTACAGCATCAAATCCAGCTTTATCTGCTCTTATGGCTGCCTCTCTGAATTTTTTTACAATTTCTTTTATTTGATTTTTAGTTAATTCCTTTGGTAAAGTGCTATTTTCATCAAATTTAACTGCACTTGGGGCTACAACATCACCAGATGTACCAGTATATTTTCTGCCGCCGTGATTTAACTGTATAGCAATTTTTGAACCATACATTTTAACACCAGCAACAATCTTTTTTAATCCATCAATTTGAGAATCATCCCAAAGTCCTAAATCAGCATCTGATATTCTTCCATTTTTAATTACTCCAGTAGATTCAACTATAATAAGACCGGCACCTCCAATAGCTCTTGTAACATAGTGAGTGAAGTGAAAATCTTTTGCAGTGCCTGTATCATCAGAAGAAAACATACACATAGGCGGCATAACAATCCTGTTTCTTAAAGTTGTGTTTTTTAATTTGTAGCTTTCAAAAATCCTCATAATTTCAATCTCCTTTTATTAAAATCTCTTGTATATTTTTATTATATTGTCTATACTATACTTTGAAAAGTAGTGATATTTTTTTCATATAATTTCAAAAAAGTAACTATTGTGATAAATCAATAGTTAAAGGAGGTTTTATTTTTTATGGAAGAAATCAAACTTGAACGTGGAGATCCAAATGAGAAATGTCCTATTGAAGCTGCAATAGACATAATAGGCAGCAAATGGACTTTTCTAATAATAAGAGATTTATTGATAGACGGTAAAGTAAGATTTGGAGATTTACTGCGTTCTTTAAATGGAGTAAGTCCAAAAACTCTGTCCCTTAGACTCCGTGAATTAGAAAAATTCGGATTAGTTAATAGAACTGTTTACCCGGAAGTTCCTCCAAAGGTTGAATATGAATTAACTGAAAAAGGTAAATGTTTAGAAACTGTATTCATAGAATTGAAGAAGTGGGGTCTTACACTTTTAAAATAAAAATGCCCTTAAAGCTCACATGAAACATAGTAGATAAAATTATGTATTTAATTCTAAGAGCAGCTAGATAGCTAGCTGGCTAGTTAAGAATATTTCTAGTTAGAAATGTATTTTATAGAATATAAGGCTATGTTAAAGAGTACTTTTCATATTGTAATACAAAATAATGGAACCTTATGGTAAGGTTCCATTATTGCTTACTTTATGAAAATTGAAGCCACAATTCCATAACTCCATCCAGCTCTTTACTTAGCTGTTCTTTTCTGCAGTACAGCTTGTTAAGCTCCTCGTAGTCTGTGCCTGACTTCGCCATTTCTGAATCAATTTGTCTTATTTCATTTTCAAGGCTCTCAACTTTGATTTCAATTTTAGCTTTTTCTGCTTCCTTCTTCCTACCTTCATCAACATTCCTTGTCTTCTTAACTTTTTCATTTTTTTTCACAGAACCTTTAATGTTCTGTTCTTTTAATTTATCTTTCACACTTTTATAATAATCATAATTACCAGCATAGCTTTTAAAACCATTGTTTTCCACCGCAATGACTCTTTCACCTATTTTATTGATAAAATATCTGTCATGGGACACAAAGAAAATAGTTCCTTTAAACTCTTCCAGAGCTTCCTCAAAGGTTTCAATGGAATCAATATCAAGATGATTAGTAGGCTCATCCAGAATTAATAAATTTATATCCTGGTACAGCAGTTTTGCAAGCTTCAGCCTTATTTTCTCCCCTCCAGATAAGTGCTTTACCTTTTTAAATACACTATTGCCATAAAACATGAATTTGGACAAATATTCCCGGGCTTTTCCCTGTACTATAGAAATATCATCCCTAAAGCATTCCAGCACAGTGAGTTCCTCATTATTAAAAGTTATTCTCTGAGGCAGATATGCGGCAATAACATTTTCTCCTAATTTCACAATTCCATCATCCGGCTGTTCTTCACCCAGCAGCAGCCTTAGGAAAGTAGTTTTCCCACAGCCATTGGAACCAATTAAGGCAGCTCTTTCACCAAAGTTAACCAGCATATCTGCATCCTTAAAAATAACCTTATCTTCAAAGCTTTTACAAAGCCCTACTGATTTTATAGTCTCATTACCAGACCGCTGTGCAGCTTTTAAATTTAACTTCATATTTTGTTTTTCAAAAGCAGGTTTTTCTATTTTATCCATTTTATCAAGCTTTATCTGTATACTGGCAGCTCTTTTAAAGAATTTGCTATTATCGGCCCTGGCAGCCCAATCCCGGAGTTCCTTTACAGTTTCCTCCATGGAAGTTATCTTCTTTTGCTGTTCTCTAAACTGCTCATATTGAATGCGCATGTTTTCTTCTCTTTGATTAACATAGGAAGAATAGCTGCCCTTATAGGTTACGCATTCCATGTCCTCTATTTCTACAATCTTTGAAACCACATTATCCAGAAAGTATCTGTCATGAGATACTACAATTACAATTCCCTTATAGTTCTTAAGATAGCCTTCAAGCCATTCAATGGAATCCATATCCAAATGGTTTGTAGGCTCATCCAAAAGCAGTATATCAGGATTATCAATCAACAATTTTCCTAGAGCCACTGTAGTTTTTTCACCGCCGCTTAATAAACTAAAATCTCTATTTAAAAAGCTTTCACTAAATTTCAAACCTGTACAAACTTTATTTAATTTTTCCTCCACATAATATCCGCCATTAGCTTCATATAATTGAGTTAAATTACTGTACTGCTTCAAAGCCTTTTCCAGATCACCATCTTTTAATGACTTCATTTTTTCTTCTAAATTGTGCATTTCACTTTCTATACTGTAAACCTCATTAAAAGCCAGTTTTAAAACATCAATTACATGTAACCCTTGATTATATTCAGGTATCTGCTCCAGGTAAGCACAAACAGCTTCTCTTGGTTTAGAAATGAAGCCTTCATCATATCCAGGACTTGAGGTTTCAGGATAACCAGGGTAATAATTCATTGGTTCTATTCCTGCTATCAATTTAAGAACAGTGCTCTTGCCGCTTCCGTTAACCCCCACAATACCAACCTTTTCACCTGAATAAACCTGAAAGGTGATATTTTTAAGAACAAGAGTGTCCTCCATATATTTTTTTACGCTATTTAACGATAGTTCAAACATAAAAATTCCTTCCTTCATCTGCTTCTTTAATTCTGCATATCATGGACAGGCAAAAAAAGGCTATAAAAAAGACCATAGGAAGATCCATTCTTCTTACAGTCTTAAAATACCTTATTACAATTCATAATTTATAAACAAAAAGCTAAAATTGCCATATAAGCAAAGCTTTGTGATTACCCATATTTAATATAAATTATAAGTTAAATTTCAGTAAAGTAAGTTGAAGTTGTATCTTAACCTTCTAAATGCCTCATTCCATAAAGAGCATAACAATAAAACCTAAACATTTAGGCAAAATTAAAACTCATTATAAAATACGTATTAATTTAAAATTAATATTAGCAATTAGCAGGTTCCATAACTCACTTTCCCCTTTCACTATTTTTCTATATTATATCATTTATTGTAAACTTCCACAACCTTTGCCACATAATCATCAAATCCTGATTTGGCAAGTACCTCTATAGAGTGTCCTTCTCCTGGTATTTCAACTCTATATGCCTGTGCTTCGTCCTTATCAAAGCTGCTGTCCCTTTTGATTTTCACTTTGTCTTTATTTGCAACTCCATAATCCTCTATTATTTCTGCAACTCTATTTTCTAATTCACCCGTGGGACATTCAAGTGTCCTGATTCTATCAAGTGCTTCATCTATTTTTTTCATTCTGTTATCCTCCTATAGATTAGTTCTGATTTTATTATATCCTCTTATTTTTTCTTAATTCCCTAGAAATCATGAAAGTAACAGAAAGCCTTAAAAATACATAAGCTATATGGAATATGATTTTTAAAAGGACTGTGAATTAAATATGAAGAAATTTGCTTCTTTTCATGGTACCATTACCATGATTAATGATTTTGAAGTATCCTCAAAAGGAGAAGGTGCTGGATGCTATAAGCTAATGACTGTACAAAACCAATCTGGAGATATAGTTAATTTTGTTGTGGAGCCAGCTACTTACTTTGTAAACCATTTAATGGTGTCTATTGGAGATATGATAACTGGATTTTATGATGCAAATGCACCTGCCATACTAATTTTTCCGCCACAGTATAAAGCAATTGTTATGGTCAGGGATTCAGTATATGAAAATGTGAAAGTGGACTATTTTAATGATGAACTGGTGAGCAGCGATAACACATTAAAATTAAACATTGCACCATGCACTAAATTACTGCTGGAAAATGATCAAGCCTTTATCAATAATCCTGGAAACCGAAATTTAATAGTTGTATATGGACCGTCCACCAAAAGTATACCTGCCCAAACCGTACCATATAAAATTATTGTAATGTGTGAGCCCTGAAATATCTGACTTACTAAAATATTAAATTCAATTATCTGATAGCATAGTTAGGGACTTAACTGAAGTTGACAGCTTGTATATTTCCATTTTAACAACTGCAAAAAAATGTGTTTATTCCCCTTTAGGAATAAACACATTTTTTAGATAAACAACTTCAACTATAAGCTTATACAGCATGAAAAACCGTTGAAGATTCGCTATTTTCCCACTGTATAAGTTAAGTTTGCGTATTGTTTATCTTTATTTAGTTTTCTGGTCAATCCTATTCTTTACTTCTTCTGGTGTCAAACCACTGGCATTAATAACAGGAATTTTTGTGGAAGTATCACTAAATCCCATCATGTCTGTATTATAGTCTGCAGTAACAATTGCATCTAAATTTCCATACTTTGAAGCATTATTCTCAAAAGTTTCACCTAGAGTTTCTACTGAATATCCCTGAGAGCTTAAATAGTCAGCAATCATAGATATTCCTTTTTCTACGCCTATCTTTTTCATATGTTATCACCTCTTTTCTATTTTTCCCAGTGAGACGTATGGATATGCATACTTATTTTTATAAAAATTTTTTAAACAAATTATATTTAAAAGCAGCTGAAATTGATTCATCCTCGCTGATACAATATTAATAAAACATATATAAAAGTTATGGGGTATAATTATAATAAAGAGAAGAGTTAAATTAATGCTGGACAACATTAATTTAAAGGGGGAGATAAAATGAATAAAAAATATAAGCATGTTTTTACTGCTGCCAGTAGAATTTTATTAATGATATTGGGTTCAGCTCTTGCATCTGTAGGTCTTGAGATATTTTTAATACCTAATAATATAATAGACGGCGGAGTAACAGGTATATCAATTATGGCCAGTCATTTTACAAATGTTTCTCTGGGTACATTTGTATTTATATTAAATCTGCCATTTTTAATTGTCGGATACAAGCAGATAGGAAAAACATTTGCATTGTCAACATTATTTTCAGTTATATGCCTGTCAATTGGAGTATCTATTTTACATCCCATTCCAGGTATTACAAAAGATATACTTTTAGCAACAATATTTGGAGGCATTATACTTGGAGCAGGAGTAGGATTAATTATAAGAAATGGAGGTTCATTAGACGGGACTGAGATAATTGCAATTATATTAGATAGAAAGACTGCGTTCTCTATTGGAGAAGTAGTAATGTTCTTTAACTTATTTATATTAGGAGGCTCAGGATTAGTATTTGGATGGGATAAAGCAATGTATTCATTAATTGCCTATTTTATTGCTTTTAAAACTATAGATATTACTGTTGAGGGATTGGATGAATCAAAATCAGTTATTATTGTATCTGAAAAAAATATGGAAATTTCTGAAGCATTAATGAGCAGACTTGGAAGAGGAATTACACTGTTACAGGGCAAAGGTGCTTATAAAGGTGATTTGACAAATGTTATATATGTAGTTGTATCAAGATTAGAAATAACAAAATTAAAAAGTATTGTACATGGATTTGACGAAGATGCATTAGTTACTGTTGCAAGCGTTGAAGCTTCAGGGAAAAAGTATGGCAAGAATGCAATACATTAATAATGGGGCTTTGTGTTAACCGATTATTAACTAAAATGTATTATTTTTGTAATAATATTTCCATATTTATAAGTTATTATATAAACATAACAAAATTTTATTAAAGCCCCCTTAGGTTGAAAAATAAGCTGTGAATTAAATTTCACAGCTTATTTTTATATATATTTTTCCATCCATTCTATGGCTAAATCAAACCAAGCACCGCAGTGCGAGTTGATTTGGCTTTCATCACCTGCTGTAGTTTCATCACATAGCGACAGACCATGGGGGCCGTCTTCGAAAATGTGCAGTTCGTATGGTATTTTATTTTTAGTCAGTTGTGCTGCAAATTTTAATGAATTTTCCACATATACAAAGCTGTCATTAGCTGTATGCCAAATAAATGCCGGAGGTGTATTTGAAGTTACATAGTTCACAGGACTAAGCTCTGCTAATTCTTTATCTGAAGGATCAGCTTTTCCAAACACTGCTTTACTGGAAATCTCAAAATATCTCATCTGAAATTCATTTGGATTTTCTAATAACTTTTCCTTCATAACATTAAAATCCAATAATGGATATCCAAGAATAAGCGCATTAGGTTTAAAAAATTCACTATTCGCCCTGAATTTTTTCTTTAATAAATCATCATGCCAGTGAACTCCCATAGCTGCGGCTAAATGGGCTCCTGCTGAAAAGCCGCATAAAGAAATTTTATCACTATCAACATACCACTTATCTGCATTTTCTTTTATAACCATCATAGCTTTACCTAAATCAAACAGCGGGGCTGGAAATGCTGATTTCTCATTTCCCTTTGGAGGGTTATTAAAGTCACTTATCCATTCAGTATAATATGTGCTGTATCTAAGTACAAATGTATGATAACCTTTTGCTGCAAATCTCATGGCCACAGGCTCAGCTTCTCTGTCTGAAGTTCCAAGGTAGCCGCCGCCTGGACAGATGATTACTGCAGGTCTTTTTTTATCAGCTTTAAATTCCTTTGAATTATCTAAAATATAAGTAAATAAATTTACATTTTCATTATGTTCCCAAAGTTGAATTTTTTTAATTAACATAATTTATCTTAAGTGAGAGAATGTATAACTCTCACTTAAACACACTTCCTTTCTTTGTGATTTTAAGACTGGAGACTTCCTAAAGGCAAATCTTTTGTATTCTTTATAAATAAATACATATGCTATTAACAGTATATATTTTGATAGGGAGAAAATGTTATGAATAATTTTGTTACTAACAGGCAAATTTCCTTTATATTATATTGCATAATTGTTGGGTATGGTGTTATAAATTTACCTAAGGATGCAGCAGAAAGTGCTGGTACAGGTTGTTGGTTTCCTTTAATTATCTCAACAATTATACTTATGGTAATGACATATATTATTACATATCTTCAATATTTATATGAAGGTAAAACACTTTATGAATATGGGCAGAAATTAGTTGGTAAATTAATAACATATGTATTTTTAATTATATGCACAATATACTTTTTTACATACTTCAGCATGATTACAAGGATATATGGTGAAACTATCAGACTGTGTATCCTTTATAAAGCATCTGTATTGTATATATGTATGTTATTTTATATAGTAATATTTTATGCCTTAATGAAGGGAATTAATGTTATTGCAAGAGTATGCGAAATATATGGGCTATTAAATATTCTGGGATTTTTGTTTATTAATTCGCTTTTAATGACCAAAGGAAAATTAGTAAATATACGGCCCTTATTTGTTACGGGAGACTTAATGACCTATTTAAAGTCAATATTAAACTTTATTCTTCCTTTTCTAGGAATAGAAATTTTGTTTGTTCTGCCAATTAATAGAACAAACAATAAAAACATATTTAAATATACAATACTGATGGCAGGTTTTATAGGAATTTTATATATTTACATAGCAGAGACCACCATATCAGTAATTGGAGCAGATGCAATAGTATATTCAAAGGCAGCTTTATTTAGTGTTGTAAGAGGAGTTGATATTTATAGTCTTGAATTTCTGAGAAGACTTGATGGTATTTATATAATTTATTGGACTATGAATGTGTTCTGTGCTGTATGCCTATGGGGATATGGAACAATTACTTTTACAAGGAAAATAATTAAAAATATTAAATATGTTTATATTGTAATTGCTGTAATCTTAATAGGGTTTATAGTATCTCAACTTCCAAAGACAAAGGATCAGGTAGAATCAATTATTAAATATAATTCTTATGTGGGAATCTTAGTGTTTATGGTAATACCTATTATTTTATTTATAATTACGAAGGTGAAAAAGTATGATAAGCAGGTATAATAAGGCAATCTGTACATTAATATTACCTTTACTTTTGACAGGCTGCTGGGACTATATGGATGTAAATAAAAGAAGTATTAATCTTTCAGTAGGAATAGATGATGTAGATGGCAACGTTCAGTATGCAGTTGAGATGGCAAAACTCCTGTCTAATACTTCATCAGGTGGTAGGGGTATGACCCAAATAACAGATGTATATTATCTTGAATCATTAGGTGAAAATTTTGAAAAATCAAGAGCAGAACTGGATAATAAGCTTCCTTTTCAAGATTTTACAGGAGCATTGAGGGTAATGACCTTTAGCAAGAAATATGCTGAAAAAATAGGTATAGAATCCTATATAAACAGAACTTATTATATTCAAACCTTTAGAAATTCTGTTCTTTTGACGGTAAGTAAAGAGTCCTCAAAGGAACTATTTAAAGGTATGGTTGAAAATGATATATGTACAGGATATGGAATAGAAGATACAATTAGATATTTAGATGATAATGGATTAGCTTTGTACAAAACAACTCAGGAGGTAAAATCAGATATAGAGTTTAAAAGTATAGGATATTTACTTCCATATGTTACTCGAGAAAATAATACTATTAAATATTTAGGGCTTGCAGCTATGAAGGATTCTAAATTAGCGGGTATAGTTAAACCTGAAGAAAGTAATGGCTTTCTATTTGTATTATCAAAACAGCCTACTACCATGAGCACTATTCCAAATCCAAGTGATGAAAAAGTTTTGGTTTCAACTAAAACAACTCTTGGAAAGAGAAAAATAAGAACCAGTTATGAAAATAAAAAGATTAATATATATATAGATTTAAAGTTAAATTCACAATTACAGTATGTATATAATATTAAACCAGTAAGCAATGATGATATAAAAAAAATAGAAGATATAATTTCAAGCAAAATTAAGGAAGATATAATTTCTGCAGTGAGTCGTTCACAGAATGAATTTAAATGTGATGTATTTGGTTTGGGAAGATATTTTAAAGCAGAAAATCCAATGGAATATAGGAATATAAAATGGAAAGATGAGTACCCAAATGCAATTCTCCATGTAAATGTAAAAACCACCATTTTAAACACAAATTTGCTAGATCTTAATGCTAAAAAGCCGCATTAGAGGAAGGATAGTATGCTAGGAGAAGGTAATTATATAAGCAAAGTAGAAGAAATTAAGAATAATATTACAGGAATGCTGGTAAGAAAATTAGTTATTAAAGATACACAAATCTATATATTGTATATTCCGCATATTACAAATAGGGATAGCTTATCAGAAAATATAATAAAACCCCTGCTGCAGTATAACGGGCAGCAAGCTGTCACTGTTGATTTAATTATAAACTCAATTATTTATATTGATGATGTTTTTTCTGAAAAAGATGAAAATAAAATAACTGACTATATTGTTGAGGGAAAATCAGTAATTATTATATCCAGCGGCAGTCAGTACATAGTAGCCAATACAGGGCAGGTGGCCAAAAGAAATATTCAGTCACCAGAAGTAGAGACATCAATTAAATCCCCAAGAGATGCTTTTAATGAGAACTTAGATTCAAATTTATCATTGATACGTCATAGAATAAAGGATTCATCTTTAAAATTAGATTATCATACCGTTGGGATACGAACCAAAACATCCGTTGTGCTAATTTATTTAGAAGATGTTGCAAATTCAAAATATGTTTCAGATATTAAAAAAAAGCTGGATGAAATAAATATTGACGGTGTTTTAGAATCAGGATATATACTAAAATGGCTGTCAAATAAAAATGCCTACTTATTTCCTCAGGTAGGTATCAGTGAAAGGTCTGATTCAGCATGTGCAAGTATATTAGAAGGAAAAATCTGCATCCTGGTGGATGGTAGTAATTTAGCCTTAATAGCACCAAAAAATTTTATTGGATTTTTAGATGCTGGAGACGACCATTATAATAATAACTATGTGGGAAAATTTCTGAAACTTTTAAGATTCTCCGCTTTAATTATATCTTTAACACTATCTTCTTTATATGTTGTAATTGTTGCTTTTCATCCTGAAATTCTGCCGGCACAATACATCCTAGCTCTTGCAGCTTCAAGAGTACAAGTTCCAGTAAATGCTGTTACTGAAGCTACAGCCATGGAAGTTATAATGGAACTGTTAAGAGAAGCAAACTTAAGACTTCCACAGCAGATAGGTTCTTCTATAAGTATAGTTGGAACCATTGTTATTGGGCAGGCGGCAGTTTTTGCAGGTCTTGTGAGCCCACTTATGGTAATAATCGTAGCTTTATCTTCTATGGCTTCTTTTGTTGTTGGTGATTATACAGTTATGAATCCTATAAGGCTATTAAAATTCCTTATGATTTTTCTTTCAGCAATATTTGGATTATATGGATTTATTATGGGACTGACTATTATAATAATAAAAATGACATCTGTTTCAAGCTTTGGAATACCATACACTGCCCCTCTTGCTCCCTTTAATTTTAAGGATTTTAAAAATTTTATTGCAAGTAATGTTTTTACAAATAAAAAAAGGCCTGGTTTTTTAAACCCAAAGGATAAAAAGAGATAATATTTTATCCATATTAAAATAAGCTGTGAACTCAATAATTTCACAGCTTACCTTTAAAAGTTTACACCTCCACTGCTGATTCCAGCATTTTATATAAATCAGGAAAGTTTTTCTTTACATTTACAGGTCTGAATTCTTTGTTCACCATAGCATGCACTGTTCTGCCTGTATTTATTGGCTTTTCACTGCCTTCTTTATAAACCTTATATTCAAATTCCAGCCTCACTGGAGATATCTTGGCCAGCTTTGCTTCTATGGTCAATTCATCTTCGTAATAGGCTGCATTTATATATTTGCACTGAAGCTCTACTAGCGGAACTGCCACGCCTATGTTTTCCATTTCAGTATATGTGATTCCAATTTTCTTTATAAGATCTGTACGTGCTGCTTCATACCAAATGGCATAATTTGAATGATGAGCAATGCCCATTTTATCTGTCTCAGCATATCTCACTGTAATTTTTGTGTTCGATATCATAATTCTCACTTTCCTTCTATTTCATTTTTTTGCTTAACTGCATATCTATAACAAGTCTGCTTATCTGCTCAAGAATTATACATTTTATGATACCATGGCTTCCAAAGTTTTGCAAAAAATAAACTGAATGCAACCAAATTAAATTTGATTACATTCAGTGATAATTTTTAAAATAGATTTGTAATTCAAAACGATTTTACCAAGGTGTTTTAACAGCTATAGAGGTAACCTAATTCCTTTTTAATTTAAGCAATTTTTTATATTAAAATTTTTCTGTTTCAAAAGCCTTCCATGGAATATCTACTGCTGCACCGGAATTTATAATATCATCTACATGCATCAGCAGTGGGAAATCAGCAAGATCAACAAGTCCTCTTTCTGCCAATCGGCGCATGCAGCGTGCAGTACGAGTAGCAATAACTATTGATTCTAATGTTACTCCCTGTAATTTTTCCATTGCCTGATCAAATGAAAATCCCTGTCCTAGTAATGTTCCTATTTTACGAGTACGTCCTCCAAAAATAGTTACATAAAGATCCCCGGCAGAATAAATAACATTTTCTTCCCCGCCGCCTGCTAACTTAAGTATATTTTTCATTTCTTTTACGCTTTGTCCGAAAAGTGCAGCCTGTGAATTATAATGCTCTTTTCCGGTACCATCAGGTCCAATGGCTAAACCAACAGACAGTGATACACCTAAAGCATAAGCATTTTTCATTGCAACAGCACATTCAACACCTACTACATCTGTAGACAGGCTTACATGATAGTATGAAGTTTCAAACAAGCTTTTAAGCATTCTAAGAATATTTATATCATCCCCGCAAAATGCAACAGCTGAATTATCTTTATCAGCAAGCTCATAGCTGGTACATGGACCTCCTATGGCATTTATTGAAAGTTTCTTGCCTGCAGGAAGCTTGCTCTGGAAATAGTGTGGATAAGTAATCATTTTACCGTCTTCTTCATCAATCATTCCTTTTGTTACTGAAAGGATTGGAATATTTTCAGGTATAATAGGCAATATGTTGTCTGCAAACCAGTCAACACCAAAGCTGCTGACTCCGCAAAGAACCACATCCGCTCCATGTAATGCTTTTTCCACATCTTCTATTTGATAGTACTCAATTCCTGTTTTAGGCAGTTGACGCTTTAATGTAGGATGGAAACCTGTAGCTTTTGCTGTATCAATTACGTTTCTATCTAAAGGAGTACCAACAAGTCGTACCCTGTTGTTATTTTCAGTTGCAGGAAAAGATAGAGCGGATGCCATCTGGCCAGCTCCAATAACTGTTATAATACTCATAATATTACCTCCCCATTGAAATATGACGAATTAATTTTTCATACAATTACTGCTTAATAACTATTTTAAAATTTTTAATACCTTTCAGCTGCCTCTTAAATTGTAAAACCTCGGCCATGTATAATTATACTAGTGTACGTTTTCACACACAAGTTTAATTTTTGTTATTATAGTATTTCTTGTAGAATTATGGGGAAATTATTTATATAAAATAATAGTTCAATAAGGAGGTCACAGCATGATTAATGAAGGTGTGATGACTGAAAAAGAGTACGATGAAAAAAAGGCAAGAGGCAGTAATGGGGTTGTGGTTACAAATTCTACATCTGAAAATGTGCTTGTATACGGCCCTGCCAGAGCTACAGATGGCGGAAACTTCGGCACCTCATGGTATGTTCTTCACCCAGGTAAAGCCACTCCAAGAAACGGAAACTTTCAGGGTTTATACATACCAAAGGATAGAAATTTTGTAGATGTTAATGGAAAAACGCAGTGAAAATCAATACTTAGAGAAAAATCAACACAATGACGGAATATATCATTCAAATGAAATTAACTGGCCAATTCCCGATTTTAGTTCAGCAGACTGCCAGAAGATGAATAAAGTTTCATATGAAGTGGAGAATGGTTAATTGAAAAAGCGGGGCATTTAAGACCCGCTTTTTGTTATTAATTTCTCTGAAAAGCTGCTGATATAATTTCAAGCAGATTGTAGCTGCTTTGCTGCAGATGTTTTGGTGATGGAGATACATTTATAGTGTAAGTTCCTTTAAATGATCCATCTTTGGTAGTGGCTGTTATTACTGTTTCTCCAGCTGCCACAGCCTTTACAACTCCCTTATCATTCACCACAGCAGCATCTGGATTGCTGGAAGTCCATTGAACATCCTTAAGTGTGGCATTGTCTGGAGTTACCACTGCTTTTAAATATATACTTTCGTTAACTATCATGTCTTTCCCATTGCCTGTAACCGTAACGCCTGTAACTCTTACTTTATCCTTAACTAAATAATCTGGATCATAGGCGTCTCTTAAAGCAGGATACTTAACATTTACTTTCTTATAGTTTGTCACAAGTATTATACCTGACTGCTCTGGAACACTTACTGTAATCTTTCCATAGGCAACAGTATATTTTTCATTTACATTTAAAGCATTGGTTAATACTGTTCCATCTGGAACTGACTTAACATCAAGCTGCAGAGAAGAAACATCTGAAGTTTTTCTGTTTACAGCAATTACTGCCTTGTCAGTGTCATTACTTCTAACATAAGCCATAACATCATCCTTATTGCTGTCAGTTATAGTAATAGGTGCAATGTCTCCAGTTCTTAATACTGAATAGGAATCCCTTATGTTCGCAAGCTCAGCATACCATTCAACTAAATCTTTATTTCCCTTGCCCCAGTAAGTTCCTCTTCTTGTATCAGGATCATCAGCACCTGGCATACCCATTTCATCGCCGTAATAAATAGTTGGTGCACCAGGATATGTCATTTGAATAAGAGGTATTAATTTCATTTTAGCTAAAGCCTGTGCTGTTGGTTCGCTGGCAATAGCTCTTCCTGTAGTATCATTTTTCTCAATTCCGTCAAAGGCTGATATTGCTCTTTGAGTATCATGAGAATCAACTAAGTTCATCATGGCTTCAAAGGCTTCCTTTGGATAC
>JAQSXU010000414.1 GCA_029256485.1 Clostridiaceae bacterium | reverse complement strand
ATGAGCAATAGATGCCAATATACATCCTTGCCAAAGTTGTTCTTTTTTACATAGAATCTTATAAAAATTACTATTCACATTTTTCACTCCTCTTTATTTACCCCATTTCAATCTATTCAAATGACGTGAGATTACTCTAGCATTATCCTAACCATTTATACCTTCTTTAGATTTAGGTATTATATGACCAATTTGCCACTCATTTGCAGGACGTGTTACACCTTTTTTGCTTTTTTCAGGTTTTACAAGATTAGAATATAAGTCTGAATTATCATCTGATTTAACTGTTCCTTCATTTATTTTTTTGTTTTCTTCAATTACTTTCTTCTCTTGAGTTGGTGTAAAATCTTTTCCACTAGAAACTCCTTTATGGTTATTTAAATGAAAATACGGTCCAGAGTTTACATTATTCGTTTTACTCTTCTAGGTACTTCTCATATCAATTCAAATGACGAGTTCTACTTAATTTTTAACTTTTACTAGTAATCCAATTTTATTATATATTTCTATATAGATTGTTCGAAAACAAGGCACACACTTCCTATTATAGACATAACCTGTCCAATTTATATCTAATGTTCAGCTAATTAATTATTTTATTCTCATTTGATAATTTAGGCTATCACGAACTTCCATCAATGCAAAACCCAAAAGATTTTTTCCTTTCCAAAATAAAGGATTTTCTATGGACTTATCATCAGTGCACATTCCAATCCCCCAAATTTTATCATAAGGACTTGCCTCTACAATCACCTTGTTTTTTGTTCCCAATAAAAACTTTTTCAAATTTTTGTTTTGAGAAAATTTATTTAAATTTCCTTTTATTGCAATACTATAACGATTTTGCTTCCATACAGATTCATCAAAATTTTTTACTATTCTACCTAATGCCTTAATTTGCTTTGGCGTATTGCTTTCCATTATTTTTTCCAATATCTTACTTGTTCCATACAAAAATAAACAGTATTCTCTATTTGAAATTTTACAGACCACCATTGACTAAAACAAGACTTTGTAATGATTCCATCATTAGATATCTGATGTCCCCAGAAAAACAAATATTTTATATTTTTACCCCTTTTAAAATCCTGTCTTAAGATATTAATTGAGTATTTCATAAAGTAACCTCATTTCATCTTTATACCAATTAAACCAACTTTTAAATTTAAGTATAATATCTATATAATAATCATTATGTACATAATGTTTTCTGTTTTTTCGATAATAGAATTAAGTTCTTTTTTATATTCCTTAATCTCATTTTCATATACTTCTCTTTCTTCTGATTTTTTTTCTTCCTACTATAACATTATCATAACCATCTTTAAGATAATTACCTAATGCTGTTGGTATATCAAACTTTTTATCAGCATATCTGTAACCACATCACCAAATTTAACATCATTATACATCCCTAATCCAGCTCCTCCACCCATGTTTAAAATAACAGCATCATACTCTTTTTCATTTGTTTCCTTTAGTAAATTGATTATTATCTTTTGAGTATAACTTTATTACATATTCATAAAGTTATACTGTAATTATACTCTTCTATTTTAAAACCTAGGTCTATGCATCTGCATCTTACCTAGGTTTTTTAGTATAATAATATAAAATTATCCACAGTAATATTTCACTGTTTCATATTAATATCTATATGTATTCTTAACCCTACTTAGTCCTCTTCTAGTTAACAACCATCAATAGTTATTAATTTTACACAGATATCCATCATAGATATAAACTCACTCCCCGTGTTCTTATTCCTTTATTATTGTATTTATGGCTTATACTTTGTTCATTTTTATAATTTTAAAAATTATTTTATAATAATTTGCAATATAGTAGCTACTCTATAATTTTATTAGGTTTATTACCTGGTGAACTCCAATATTTCAAATCATCCATAGCACGTTCTAAATCATCCATGTCATCATCCCCTAAAGTACGATCAAACTTTTCTGACAATATAGATCTTACCTTTGATAATCTACTGGTAACCATCCACTCATCAATAAAACAAGTCGTCTCTCTTTCGTATTCTCTATTGTCAATATCTTCGCCCTCTTGATGCTTTACTGCATAATAAGATCCCATTTTACGTAATGATATTAAAATAAGATTTATTTCTCTTAGAATCTTAATAAGTTCACTTCCTGATAATATTATTTGTTCATTTGATTTCAACAACGTATTACCTCCTTGGATAAAATTTAGGATTTATTAAAGGTATTCTCCCTTTTACTGTTAATTCTTTAGTGCCATATCTTGGATTTTTAACCCATTCTAACAATGACTTTGGGACATCAGTTTCTAAATAATCCCTCCCCTTACCAGGGGCTAATTGATAATTTTTTTCAGCCACTTGAGGGCTTAGAGGTTTTTTCTTTGCAGGTTCAACATAAACTCTATTATTGTCACTACCAACAATTTTTCCATCATTTTTAATTCCATTAAGTCCTTTTCTATTTGTATAATGTCTTACTCGTATCGTGTCTTTTGAAGTTGTACTACTTCCTCCAGACGAACTAGATTTTGGTGTACTACTTCCACCTTTAGATGAACTAGATGCTTTAGAAGAACTATCAGCATAATTAATATGACTATTTCTATAAGTCTGTACAGCTACGGTTACCACTGCCGCGACAATTAAAACTACTGCTACTACCAATACCGCTGTTACTACTGCCGCTACTTCTACTGGAATAAATAACGCTGCTGCTAATAAACCCCAACCCAAAACTCTCCATTTGGATCATCTCTATTTACAGGATTATTACTACAATATGCAAACATATTGCATGATAACAATTCTCCAGGAGTTCCTATATAACTATCAGCATTAGTATCCAATTTTTACAACCTACGACAAAAGATTTTATTGCTCTTTCAGCATTATTGTCTATTTATAAAGAACCGTCTGTTAAGAAGGTTCTAAAGCTAGATAAGAACTTTTAGCTGTATTCTAAAGCCTTCCCTAAAGGACTTTTAGGAAGAGTATTCCTTAATTCTATGTTTACATGTTTTATAAAATCTTCAAAATAACTTCCTAAAAACTTGCCAAGTACTAAACCAACAAATGCTACGCAAATTAATCCCATTAAAAATTTTATATAAATAATTGCTATATTCATTTTTAACTCTAATATCCAAACCAACCATTTTGTATTTTCTCCTTCCTCTAAAGATTACTTAACGAAGCTAAATTAATTTCTTTTTTAAGTTTTTATTATTATCTATATATAACTAATCTTTAAACCAAGAAACTAGTTTATTATATGCATAAATTGCTTTATGTCTCACCTCATTATCATTTGCATACACATTTGGAATCTTTAAATCTTCTTCATAAGGAGAATATCTTGCAGTAATTTCGCATAATTCTGAAAAACATATTTTTTCTATTTCACTTAGTGTATCATAATCTACTTCTATATCATATACTGTAGTAAATTGATCACAAAATGAATTTGTGTTATATTCACCTTTTATATACCTATCTAATAAATAGTATAATTTTTCTTTTGAATTCATTTTAATATTCCCTTCTACTTTTTAAATATTTGTATTAGTGGTCCCATTGCCTTTCTAGCATACTCAA
>JAQSXU010000133.1 GCA_029256485.1 Clostridiaceae bacterium | reverse complement strand
TTAGAATTGAAAATACTAGAGTTATGCTGTCATCAATAGAATTTATTTTTGCGGATAAAATAGCACAATTTATATTTAAAGTTTCATTTATTTCATCTATTAGTTCTTTTTTTAAAATTGCCATAGCATTTTTAAAGGCAACCCTTAATTCTTCCTCTTCTGTGTTCTCATATAAAAGTTTATCTAAATTTGTAAAAACTCCTTTAATGTATACTGTAATATTACTATCACTTAAATTTACATTTACATATTGAGGGCCCTTACCTTTATAATATTTTACAAACTTAAAAATTAATTTCCTTATTTCATCAGCAGCTTCTACTTCCTCTCTCTGCATGTTATTCCCTCGTCAACTTTTTCCAGTATTTCATATTTTTTACATAAAATAAACCAGCACATTACAGTTTTTAAACTTAAGTGCTGGTTTATTAATAGCTAAAATACTAATTAATATTTTTCTATATAATCTAACCAAGTTAAATTAAGCTATTCAATTTTGAAGGTGTCTAATATTTAATACCTGTCCAAAACACCTGCCAAAGTGTTAATATGTCCTCCTCTTTTGGCATCTCATCAAAGGATATGAGTTGAAACATATATCCCTGTATTATGGAACAGCATATCTTTAATAATTTTTCCACATCCATTTCTTTAATAACTCTTTCCTTAATTCCCTGTACAAATATTTCTGCTGTATTTTCAAAGCTTAATAAGTAATTAAAATTTGACTTTATACAAAGTTTATTCTTTATCACTTCAGCTGGAAAAGAATACGCTCTAAAATAAAATTTATAGTTTTCTTTATATTTCAAATAGTATGTAACTCTTTCTTTAAAAATTTGAAAAAGCTGCTCTTCAATACTTTTTCCTCTATTTTTATTAATAATATTTTTTAGATATTTATAATAACTGTCTCTGCACTCATTAAATATTTCCACATACAGATTTTCCTTTGAGCCATATCTTAAATATATTGATGGTGCTGTGACTCCTGCCTTTTTGCAAATATCCCTTATTGTAGCCCCTTCAAATCCCTTTTCATTAAATGTTATCATTGCTACTTCTTTTATTTTATCTTTTAAATTCAAAAAATCCACCTTCATCATAACATTTGTTATGTTAAGTATAATATTTTGTTAAAAACTTTTCAAACGTTTATTAATACCATATTTAATCATTTTTGAGCATTATCTTGCATTTAGTCATTATTATGGCAAATTTCATAATTATGTAAAATTTATGTAAACAAAAAGCCTATCTAGATTTGTCTAAATAAGCTTTTTTATATAGATTTATAATATAACTTTTTCAATAAATAAAGTTAAGTTTTTCATTAGATTACATATGGTTGGAATTCCATTTTCAATAATTCCCACCATTGGTCTTGCAGGAAAATCCTTATTCTGGTAAACCACAACTCCTAATTTTCCATCATTCAATCTAACATACAATCCATTAGGATAACAGTATATTGATCCGATAAAGTTCTTAAATATATCCTCGCTAAATTTTTTCCCGGATAAAGAAGTAATATATTCTATGGCCAGGCTTGGAAGAGCAAATTTGCCACATTGGAGCAAATTATTATATTCATCACAGATTGAAACTACCTTAGCAAACTCATGAATTTTGTTTCCCGGAACTTTATCAGGATAGCCTGTACCATCTTCGTTTTCATGATGACGTAAAATACACATATAGGAGGTGACAGGAATTCTAGTATTTTTTATGAGATCATAGCCTTCTCTGCAGTGTCTTTCCCCTTTAGCAAATAGTTTGCCAACATCATGCAAAATTGCACCAATAGCAAGCTTTTCAAGTTTATCTCTGTTATACTTCATATTTATACCCGTAACCAGTGCAAGTATTGTTACATTTATAGAATGGGTAACTAATTTAAAATCATCATTTCTCTGTCCAATGTTATTCAGCATAAATGAGTTTTCAGACACGTCTAAATTATCAATAATCATATCTGCTATATTAGTAATTTCAGTTTCATCAACTGTTTTATTTTTCTTTATATTGTCAAATACTATCTTTAATCTGTGCGAAACCTGAAGTCTTATTGGGGTTTTTAATATTTCTCTTAAATTTATAGCATTATTATCATCCTTAATATAAACTGTTTCTATACCTACTTTTTTTAATACCTTTATATTATTGCTGCTTAAAATTGTACCTTCATTTGCGAAAATCATGCCAGTTGATAAATATATGGCAATGGCTAATTCTTCTCCTATTAAGTTTTCATTTAATAACACTAGTCTCATAATAATATCTCCTGTTCTAACCATTTTATATATAACTATTATAACAATCCTTATTATATCATTATATTACCATTTTAGATATTTTGCTACCCGCTTTTACACTATTTTCATGTACCATTAAAATATCTTTTAAAAATACTAGCTAAACAACTTTAGCTAGTATTTTTTATCCATATTATGAGATTAGATAAAATTCAGTTTTGAAATTTAATTTAGTTATTATTTAATTTTAAATTTGACTTGCCAATTATTTTGCCAAGTGGAACAGCCAATACTATACCTACTAAAACTTCTACAATGTTAGCTGGTACTTCTTTTAGTGAAACAATTAAGCTTTGGGTAAAGGTGGCATTCTCTGCTAGAATGTACCTTGTAATAACAGCACCAAATAGATAATAAGCTGCAACCATCCAAATTCCTGCTATTATAAATGCAAATATATTATTTATTGTATTATCACCATTGTATTTTCCTCTATATGCAATAACTCCGGCAATTAACGCCATTACACCTTTTATTAAAAGTGTAAATGGGGCCCAAACCAAATATCCTCCCAGAAGATCTGCTAAAGCCATACCCAATGCAGAAGACACCACTGCCTTCCTCTTGCCAAATACTATTACTGCAAGAAAAATCATACTATCACCAAGATGTGTATATCCTGTGTAAGTTGGCACCCTTATAGTCATAGTTACCAGGGTAGTCATTGCTGCCATCAATGCCACCTGAACCAAAGTCAAAGTTTTTACATTAACAATTTGTGAGTTCTTTTTTTCCATAAATTCTTCCTCCTGCTGTTATTTATCTTAAATAAATTATACATAAATTTATACTTCATACAAAATGTACCCATACAATGCAAAATTTATAAACACTATTGTGCTGCCGCAATATTAATATATAATTAAATTAATAGTATATAACTAAGGAGGATTTGCTTAATATGTTCAGCTTCAATTTTTTTAATAAAAAAACAAAGTATAATGATGAAACTCCATTTACAAAGGAATTCTACTGTCTTGGTACTATAAACCGCTTAACAGCATATGGCGAAAACGCTGAAACTGCTGTAGAAGAAGGGGAACAGCGTCTTGCAGAAATAGATGATAAAATGTCTGTATTTAAAGATTACAGCCAGCTTTCAAGAGTAAACAGGAGTGCGGGAAAGAATTATGAAAAGGTAAGTGAGGATACATACTTTGTTATAAAAAGTGCAATAGAATATTGTGAAATTTTAAAAGGAACCTTTGACCCTACAATTAAGCCAATAGTAAAACTATGGAATATAGGCAAGGAAAATTTTAGGATTCCACAGCAAAGTGAAATTTATAATGCATTAAAATTAGTTAATTATAAAGATATACTATTTGACCATGAAAATTGTTCCATAAAACTAAAAAATGAAAATCAAAATGTTGATGCCGGCGGCATTGCAAAGGGTTACGCAGCAGATGAAGTTAAGAGAATTTTCAAAAGAAATGAGATAAAAAGAGGTCTAATAGATCTTGGGGGCAACATATTTGCTCTGGGAGGCAAAACTGATGAATCTCCATGGAGTATTGGAGTACAAAACCCTTTTAGCAAAAGAGGAGATTATATTGGCATAATACTTGTAACAAATAAATCTTTAGTTACTTCAGGCAACTATGAAAGGCATACAATAGCTAACGGGAAAAACTATCATCATATAATCGATCCAAGAACCGGTTATCCATCAGAAAGCGGACTTGTCAGTGTTACCATAATATCAAATCTTTCTATTGATGGTGACGGCTTTTCCACTGGTATTTTCATTTTAGGCTTAGAAAAAGGAATGGAGATAATTGAATCCACCTATGGAATTGATGGAATATTTATAACAGAAAAAAAAGAAATTTATGTTTCTTCTGGAATCAAAGATGAATTTATACTTACAAATGAAAACTTTTCTCTCAAATAACAAAGATTAAAGAATAAATAACAAATCAGGTTGATTTTCTGCAAAGCAGAAAATCTAGAATTAAAGTTTTGCCCAAAGGCAAAACTATCCTTATTTATTCTTTAATCTTTATTCTTTATTCTTTGGTTCTGGTGTCGCAAATTATTATAGGTTTACTTCTTTTAATCCTTGCAACCCCAGTATTTGTAAACCTATAAATTTCTTTTAAAAATTCATCCTTGTTATAATTGCCCTTCTCAATATCAAACAGTTTTTTTTCAAGCCGTCCAGTATAATCGGTATCTAACAATTCTTTAACAGGGAAACTTTCTATTAACTTCATTCCAACATCAGTTATTAAAAGGGATTTACCTTTTAATATGATATATCCTGCTGTTTTTAATTTTTTTATTGTTTCTGCCCTGGTCGCAGCAGTTCCTATGGAATATCCATATAAAATGGTTGTATCTTCATCTTCATCTGCTTTATTATTCCTGCCGCAGGTTTCCATGGCTTTTAAAAGACTTTTTTCAGTGTGATGTGCAGGCGGTTTACTTTTCTTAGATAATATTTTCAATTCAGTAACTTTTACATCATCATCCTTATTTACATCTGGCAATAGTTCATCTTTTTTTTCTTCATTATATAATTTCAACCATCCTTTGAATTTCATAACTTTACCTTTGGTTATAAATAACCTCTCATATTTTTCGCCTTGAATACTGGTAATAAGCTCTGTATTTTCATACTCAGCTGGTGCCATAAATTGTGAAATAAATCTATTTTTAATAGTGTTATAAACAATCCATTGATCATTATCCAAATTTTTTGGCACCACATATGTAGGTATTATAGCACTGTGGCTTTCAACCTTCTCATTATTAAATACCTTTTTAGAATCATTAAAAACTATTTCATTCTTAAAAGGAATATCCCTTTTTAGAATCTCCAGTACATTTCTAGTTTTATCTTTGATGCTTTCATCTAATGCTGTACTTTCTGTTCTTGGGTAAGTAATATGCTTTTTTTCATATAAGTCTTGGGAAACCTTTAATACCTTATCAGCTGTCCATCCGGAAAATTTGCTGGTAACAAACCCCTGAAGATTACTTAGGTTGAATAATGAAGGCGGATATTCATTCTTGCCTTCTACCTTTTTACTCTTAACCAGGCCATTCTTTCCTTCAAGCTCCTGCTTTAGTCTTTCAACACTTTCTTTATTAGAAAATTTATCATTTTTACCATAAAAAAACTTGCCTTTATAGCTTCCTGCCTCATTTTCAAAAGTACCAATTAACTCATGAAAAGCTTCAGATTTAAAATTTTTTATTTCCATTTCCCTATCATATATAATTTTAAGAGTAGGCATTAAAACCCTGCCAATATTCAATAAATTGCCCCGGCCTTTTGTATACTTCATTGTAGCTACTGCTGTAAAATTTATTCCAATAACCCAATCTGCCAGCTGTCGGCTTATGCCAGCATCCTGTAAGGGGACCATTTCAGAATTTTTTTTCAAATTGTCCAGCCCTTTATTTACCTCCTGTTCGGTCCACTCATTAGTTAATATTCTGCATATTGGTTTTTTAACTTTTAAGTATTGAAATATAAGCAGGGCAATGAGCTCTCCCTCTCTATCATAATCCGTTGCTGTGATTATTTCAGAAATGTCCTGTCTATTTATAAGGCTTTCTATTAACTGCAATTGTTTCACAGCACCCTGATCTACTATTTTCCTGTTTTTGCTGTCATTTTTTACTTTATATTTAAATTCTTCAGGTATATAGGGAAAGTTATTAAAATCCCATAAAGCTAATTTGTCATCATAGTCCTTGCAATCATATAAAGTCAGCAAGTGACCAAAGGCCCATGTAATAATATATTCACTGCCTTCAATAAAACCATTCTTTCGAATTTTACAATCTAATGCCTCTGCTATGTTTCTAGCTACAGAAGGTTTTTCTGCTAGTATTAATTTTTTCATTTGAACCCCTTCACTAATTAATTTTACAAATTTATATTTAATGTTTTGATATGTATTTTTTCATAAACTGCATTTTACTACACCTTTTAATTTAAAATCACAGGTACCTATTATTATATAATATAATCCTTGAATCGGTAATATAAATATTGAACTTTACAAAAATATGGAACATAATAAATATACACTAGGTATATAAAGGAGGAACATCATACTATGGATAATAAATATATGGACAGGTACTACTATTGGAAAACAAATAAATTTTTTAGTGAAGAAACAAGGTCAGAGTTAGAATCAATAGAAAATGATGAAAAGGAAATAGAAGATAGATTTTACAAGGAACTAGAATTTGGGACAGCTGGGTTAAGGGGAAAACTTGGTGCTGGTACAAACAGAATGAATACATACATCATTTCTAGAGTAGCCAACGGTGTTGCTCAATATATTGAGGATAAAGGTGAAAGTTATACTCAAAGGGGAGTTGCTATAGCTTATGACTGCAGGCACTTTTCCAAAGAATTTGCCATGATATCTGCATTAGTTTTAGCAGCTCATAATATAAAGGTTTATTTATTTGAAAGCTTACGACCTACTCCCGTACTATCATTTACAGTGAGACATTTAAAAACTGCTGCAGGAATTGTGGTAACTGCAAGCCATAATCCTAAAATCTATAATGGTTTTAAAGTATACTCAGAAGATGGTGCTCAAATACTCCAAGAAACAGCTGATACTATTACAGAAAATATACTAAATATTGGTAATTTCCAGGATATTAAAATTATGGATGAAAAAGAAGCTTTCAATAAGGGTTTAGTAACATTCATTGGCAGTGAAATTGATGATAATTATGTTGAAAAAGTAAAAACACTAAGTTTAAGAGATAATATTGATAAACATATAAACATAGTATATACACCTTTAAACGGCACAGGAAATATTCTAGTTAGAAGAGTATTAAAGGAAAGAGGTTTTACTAATGTAAATGTGGTACCGGAACAGGAATATCCAGATGCTGACTTTACCACAGTGCCATACCCAAATCCTGAAGATTCAAGAGCCTTTGAATATGCAGAAAGATTAGGCCATAAAATTAACGGAGAGCTTCTAATTGCTACTGATCCAGATTGCGATAGATTGGCTATTATGGTTAGAAACAATGATGGCAATTATATTGCTTTTAATGGGAATCAAACAGGGGCTATTTTAATAAAATATATTATTGAATCTATGAATGAGCTCAATATACTTCCTTCAAATGGTGCTATTGTAAAATCAATAGTTACAGGTGATCTTGGAAAGGCAATAGCTGATAAATATGGAGTTAAAACATTTGAGACATTAACAGGCTTTAAAAACATCTGCGGTAAGGTAGATGATTTTGAGAGAACAGGTGAAAATCAGTTTATTTTTGGATATGAAGAAAGTATTGGATATGTAACTGGAACTTTTGTAAGAGATAAGGATGCGGTTATTTCTTCTATGCTGCTTTGTGAAGCAGCGGCTTATTATAAAAAGCAAGGCAGAAATTTAATTGAAGTTTTAGAAGATATTTATAAAGAGTATGGATATTACAGGGAAAATCTTATTTCTTTGGTATTGGAAGGATTAGAGGGAAGCAATAGAATAAAAAGAATGATGGATGGATACAGAAAGGATTATCCTTACGAAATAAATGGAGTTAAACTTAAACAATATATTGACTATAAATCCAGTAAAATTACAGATATAAAGTCTGGTAAAGTGAACATATGTGATATTCCTGTGTCAGATGTACTGAAGTTTATCTTAGAAGATGGTTCCTGGTACGCTGTTAGGCCATCTGGTACAGAACCAAAAATTAAGCTTTACATGTATTCCATAGGAACAACCTTATCTGAAGCCGAAGAAAAGCTGTCCACTATGAAGGATGTTATACTTGGAAAGCTTCAATCCATTGAATAATTCTTAAATACTAGTAGAGGCGGCTAAAAGAATCAGCCGCCTCTCTGTTAATATAATTTACATTGCAATTTCATCCCAATTTATATACTTGTTAAGTATTTCAATTGACTTTTCTAAGTATTGCTGCTCAATTTCTGTAAATCTGCCCACATCAGCGCTATCTAAATCCAAAACTCCATAAACATTATTATTTTTTATTATTGGGATAACTAGTTCTGAATTAGATGCTGCATCACAAGCTATATGTCCTTCAAAACAGTGTACATTTTCTATTCTCATAGTTTTTCTTGAGCTTACAGAAGTACCACATATTCCGCTGCCAATTTTTATTTTGGTGCAAGCTGGCATTCCCTGAAAAGGTCCTAAAATTAATTCATTATCTTTCAAAATATAGAATCCACACCAATTAATATTATCAACCAAAGCATTAATTAAGGCTGACACATTGCAAAGTTTAGTAATAATACTTTCCTCATCACTAATTAATCCTTCTAGCATAACCAGCATATTTACATATTTTTCTTTTACACTCATGCCGTCAAATATACTTGCATCAAACATATTTCTTCAACTCTCCCGTTCATAATAGTCTCTTGCAATTTTTTCAATATCAGTTTCTGGTAATGGTTTGCCTAAGTAAAAGCCTTGAATGCTGTCAATGTCAGCATTAACTAAATATTCATACTGAAAAGTATTTTCCACCCCTTCAGCCAAAGCTTCAATATTAAGCCTGTGTACTAATGAAATTATAGAGTCTGTAAAATCATTATTTGGGTTAACCTCATTAATTTCATCAATAAAT
>JAQSXU010000132.1 GCA_029256485.1 Clostridiaceae bacterium | reverse complement strand
GTTTTATATCATCTTATTTTTATGTTATTATAATGACATAAGTAAAATGGAGGCTTAAAATGATGAATAAGAAAAAGGCCATTGTGGTGTATTTTTCACTGGAAGGAAACTCAAAATATGTAGCTGATATCATAGTAAAGTATCTGGAAGCAGATACTTTAAGACTTATCACGGAAAAGGATTATCCTAAAGGAAATGTGAGCAAATATTTTTGGGGTGGAAAGAGTGTAGTGTTTGGGGAAAAACCAAAGCTCGTTTCTTATAGCTTTAATGCTGATGAATATAATCTGATAATCATTGGTACTCCAGTGTGGGCAGGAAGCTTTGCACCACCTATTAAAACATTTTTAGGAGAAAATGATTTAAAAAATAAGAAAATCGCTTTATATGCTTGTAATTCCGGCGGTGATGCAGATAAATGTTTTAATAAGTTGAAAAAAGAAATACCAGATTGTGAAGTAATTGCAACATTAGCGCTGGCAGATCCTAAAGTAAAGCAGCTAGAGGAAAATTCAAAAATGATAAAGGAGTTTTGCAATAGAATTTCACAGATTAAAGATTAAAGATTAAATAATGTGGGTTTTCTGCTGAAGCAGAAAATCTTAAATTTAGGTTTTGCCCATAGGCAAAACCATCAATATTTGTTATTTATTAATTTGTTATTTAGTATAAGGGGTGATTAAAATATGAGAATATATTCATGGAATGTTAATGGAATTAGGGCAATTTCAAAGAAAAACTTTTTTAGTTGGATAGATGAAGAAAAACCTGATATTTTATGTGTTCAGGAGACAAAGCTGCAGGAAAATGATTTAGATGAAAAAATAAAAAATATAGATGGATATTATTCATTTTTTAGCTTTGCAGAAAGAAAGGGCTACAGCGGTGTTGCCACTTACTCAAAGGTAAAGCCTATTTCATGTAAACATGGCTTCGGCATTGAAAAATTTGATTCTGAAGGAAGAATATTAGAAACTGAGTTTGAAGAATTTACTTTATTAAATATATACTTTCCAAATGGGCAGAAAGATGAAGAAAGATTAAAATACAAAATGGATTTTTATGAAGCTTTTCTTAAATATGCAAATGATTTAGTTAAAAGCGGTAAAAAGCTTATCATCTGCGGAGATTATAATACTGCCCATACTGAAATGGATATTAAAAATGCAAAAGCTAATTCAAATACATCAGGTTTCCTGCCAATGGAAAGGCAGTGGATTGATAAATATATAGAAAATGGGTATTATGATTCATATAGGTATATAAATCCAGAGAAAGTTCAATACTCATGGTGGAGTTACAGATTTAAGGCAAGGGAAAGAGATACTGGATGGAGAATAGATTATCATTTTGTTTCAAAAAATTTAATTGACAGAGTAAAGAATGCGGAAATATTAACAGATGTTTTTGGTTCGGATCACTGTCCTATTATGGTGGACATAGAATAGGAGGAAAATATGTTTTACAAACTTATTGCTACAGCTACTTTCGGGTTAGAATCCATTGTGGCAAAAGAACTAAAGGAATTGGGATATGATGACTTAACTGTTGAAAATGGAAGAGTAACCTTTGAAGGTGACGAAAGAGATATAGCTATATGCAATATGTGGCTAAGAACTGCTGATAGAATTTTCATAAAGGCTGGAGAATTTAAGGCAGAATCCTTTGAGGAATTATTTCAAGGAACAAAAGCAGTGGACTTTGGAAGTATAATATCCCAGGACGGATTTATGCATGTTACAGGGAAGTCAGTTAAGTCTAAATTATTTTCTGTGCCTGATTGTCAGTCAATCGTTAAAAAGGCAGTAGTAGAGTCCATGAAGAATAAGTATAACGTTGAACACTTCCCGGAGGATGGACCAGAATATAAAATTGAAATATCTCTTTTAAAGGATATTGCTACGCTGACCATTGATACTTCTGGAGCTGGACTGCATAAAAGAGGATACAGAGAAAATGCAGGTGAGGCACCAATGAAAGAAACCTTAGCTGCAGCATTGGTATTAATCAGCAAATGGGACCCATCCAGATTATTAGTGGATCCAATGTGCGGTTCTGGAACTATTCCCATTGAAGCTGCACTTATAGGAAAAAATATTGCTCCAGGATTACACAGAAGATTTGTTTGTGAGGATTGGGACATAATGCCTTCTAATATATTTGAAGAAATAAGAAAACATGCCAGGAGCAGTATAAATAACAAGGAATTTGTTATTCAAGCTTCTGATAAAGACGGAAGGGTGTTTAATACTGCCAGGGCAAATGCAGAAAAAGCAGGAGTCAGTGAATATATTAATTTTCAAAAAGTGCCTGTTGAGTCATTTAGTTCAAAGAAAAAGTATGGTGTCATTATAACAAATCCGCCTTATGGTGAAAGACTTGGAGAAAAAAGTGAAGTGGAAGAACTTTATAGAAATGTAGGTGAAGTATTTAGAAGACTAAATAATTGGTCATTGTATTTAATTACTTCATATGATGAATTTGAAAAATGCTTTGGACAAAAATCCGATAAAAACAGAAAACTTTATAATGGAAAGCTGAAATGCTATCTGTACCAATACATTAATAAAGAATAAAGAATAAAGATCAAATGAGGAAGTTTTTCTTACAGAAAAACTTCCTTATTTCAATATTTACACAATATACCGTATAATAAAGTAAATGGGATATTTTATTATAGGGGGATATTTATGAGTTTTAAAAAAAGTATTTTAGGTTTATTGATTGTGCTTTTGGTGTTTACAACGGGGTGTTCGCAAAACGTACTTTTAGACGAGCAGAACAGTAAATTACTGAACTATAACTTTAAGATTTCTGACCTCAACAATGTTGACAAAACATTAAGCAAACAAAGATATTCATATTCCACTAATACAGATAAGCGATATGTTGCAGTTATTACCTACCAGTCTAAAAATGCAACAATAAATCAATATTTAGTAGATAAAGATGGGGCAGTAGATGTGAGCATACCTAAAGGTTCTTTTTTTATTGTATCGCTTCCTGCAAATCGCACAATAACCTATACATGGAATATTAAAAATAGTATTGATAATGGAATAATTCACTTTGAAGATCGTTCTTGGATTGATATACCTATGTCAAAATCATCTAAAGGTACAACAGGTGAAAATTATGATAGGCAGAACTTCTACTTTAAACCTTTAAAATCTGGGAACGAGAAATTAGTTATGAGGTATGAACACCAAACAGGGCAAGAAAATGACTTTTTCAAATTACTTTTAATATTAAAATTGAAGAATAGATAAAAATCGTAATTAAGTATAAGTTTATAAAAATATTGATTTATTCTGTTATTTTCATAAGTTCAGTTGCAATTGCTTTTGGGGTAGCACTTGGTATGATATTATTTGCTGCTTGGGTTTTAATAAAGTTAAATGTTATATAATTTTATTTCTCAATTTGCATATGAAGGAGTGGTTTTTATGTTTTCAAAAGAAAATAACAAGAAATTTATTACTAATTTTGTAATCAACGTTATTGTATTATTACTTTTTACATGGGTGGCAAATCATCATAATATAACTTACAAAGTTACAATTCTTGTAATTTTTATCCCAAGTTTATTTCTTAGTTTTCTATATTCATATACCAACTTTAATGAATATATGAAGAATGTTATGAAAAAACAAGAAGGTAGATTTAAATAAATATTGCTTTACAAGTCCCAGATTTCTAAGTTGGTTTCAAAATTTTCACTATTAAATAATTTGCATTTCATTTATATGGAAATAGGACCAAGAGCTTTGCCCAGGGGCAAAACCGTTAGTAATTTCTATGGATATTTAAAATTTATTAACTATACTTAAACCATAAATCGGTTTAAAATCAAAAAAATTATAGATTACCCATAGCCCTTTTAAATTAGTAGATTTTCTGCCTAAGCAGAAAATCCTCAATATTTGATATTTGATCTTTAATCTTTGTTATTTAGTCTAAGTCTTTGTTATTTAAAGTAACTTTGTTACTTGGATTTACGTATACTGTCTTATTAGTATAGTAGATTACCATTCCCGGTTTAGCTCCATTAGGCTTATGAACATTTTTAACTTCTGTATAGTCCACAGGTACCTTGGATGAATCTTTAGCTTTACTATAATATGCAGCTAATTCAGCAGCTTCATTAATAGTTTCTGGGGTTATATTACCCATATTTTTTACTATAACATGGGAGCCAGGAATATTTTTTGTGTGAAACCATAAATCCTTATTTGAAGCAAATTTTAAAGTTAAATAATCATTTTGAAAATTATTTTTTCCAACATAAATGTCTGTTCCATGGCTGGATACAAAATGGTAGGGCTTTGAAGAAATTTTCTTGTTTATATTTGAGCTCTTTTTAAATTTTATGTAGCCAGTTTCAATTAGTTCACGCTTTATCTCATCAATTGATTCATAATCCTCTGCATTTTTAACATTTGTCAGTACTGATTGAAGGTAGTTAAGTTCATCTCCAGCTGCATGAATTTGAATAACTGCTGCCTCCTCGGATTTTTTCATTTTATTATATTTTTTATAATACTTTTGTATGTTTTCTGATGGAGACTTACCTTTTTCTAATGGTATTGTTATTAATTCATAATTTTCACTATAGTAATTTTGAACCTGAGCTGAATCCATTCTATCATTAAGAGAATATATATTTGCCGTAAGCAGTTCACCATAAAGCTTAAATTTATCTCTATGAGAGCAATCCGCCAGGGTGTTATTTAGAATCTGCAGCTTTTTTTCGCATCTTTCAATATTAACATGAAGTAATTTTTGTAAATCAGAGCTTTTATTTTTTAATCTGTCAGCCTTATCTTTTTCAAAGTAAAAGTCTTCTATTAATTTAGAAGGCGAATCATATTTCTTTATATTTGAATATTTTATTGATTCTAATGGAAAACAATAAAAATCCTTTACTTCATCATTTTCATAATATAAACATAAGGATGTAATATGATTTTTCATATCTAAAAATACTTTTTCTATAAATATATTAATTTCATCTAAATCAGTATATTCAAAATTAATTCCTGATTCTTTAATTCTATAAACCAGTTCCTTTGAAAACAATGTACTAACTCCAGTAAACACCTTTGAAAAAAAGTTGCTTTCAAATTTAATATTATTTTCTATTACATATTGATTCAGCTGTTCATAAGTATAATTCAGAGGACTTAACTTTGTTGAAGAAGGAGGGAGATCATATTTAAGCCCAGTATATATAGAACGTACACTGCTTATTTCAGGAGTAACATGTTTAATTGATTCCATTATTATGGAATCTCTGCTTCTTACTAGTGATATGTTACTGTGTCTTCCCATAATTTCAATAGCTAAGGTATATATACTGTTAAATCCAAATTCATCTGTACTCTCAAAATCAATAAAAACCACTCTGTCACAGTCTAACTGTCTTATATCAACTACTTTTGCCGTATTTAAATATTTTCTTAAAACCATACAAAACATAGGGGCAGTTAATGGATTTTTCTTTATGTTATTTGTAATGTGAATCTTTGGATAAACAGGACTGGAACTTATAAGTAATCTATAAGTTATCCTTTGATTTTTAATAGTTAATACTATTTCATCTTTTTCCGGCTGATTTACTTTTTCAACCCTTCCATTTACCAGTAAAGTTTTTAATTCTCTTACGATATTATATATATATACACCATCTAATGGCATGTAAATCATTCCTTTCTAGCAAAATAATTACGCCGACTTTTAGAAATAGTATATCACTTAAAATTCCTAAAATAAAGCTATATTATTATTGATATTAGTATTTAACAGTAGTACACTTATTTTGAATTAATGCTAGTGAAACAGCTGGTACTGTTTCATTATAGACGAATTATAAAACAGCACAATTAAGGAGGGACCATTTAATGAGATTTACAAAAATGCAAGGTAATGGTAATGATTTTATCGTTATTGAGGATTTTATGAATATATACAAAAGTAATCAAAGCAGTATAGCACAAAAATTATGCCACAGACATTTTGGAATTGGAGCAGATGGAATTTTATTTGTAAGAAATAGTGAAAAGGCAGATATTTTAATGGAAATTATAAACTCGGATGGATCTTATGCTTCAATGTGTGGTAATGGCATAAGGTGTTTTGCAAAGTATGTTTTTGAAAAGAGAATAATAAATAAGAATCCTTTAAAAATAGAAACTGGAGATGGGATAAAGGAAGCTTTTTTAGAATTAGATAATAATAACGTAAGAAATGTGACAATTAATATGGGTAATCCTTCATGGAATCCTAAGGATATTCCTGCAAATAGTATTGACGAAATTGTAAATAAAAGCATATTAATAAATGGAAAAGAGTATAAAATAAATTCTTTATTAATGGGAGTTCCACATACAGTAATAATAAATAATTTTAATAAATATCAGGTTACAGAAGGTAAACAGT
This sequence comes from Clostridiaceae bacterium, assembly GCA_029256485.1. Next base: position 2,490 of record JAQSXU010000132.1, on the reverse strand, counting down.
TAGAAAAACTGGATATTTTCCCTGAAGGGTCTAATATTAACTTCTGCCAGGTTGTAAGCAGAAATCAGGTTAAAGTAAAAACCTGGGAAAGAGGGGCAGGAGTTACATTAGCATGTGGAACGGGAAGTTGTGCCTCTGTTTTGGCCTGCAGCAAGCTTGGGCTAGTTGATAAAAAGGTACAGGTGGAATTGCCTGGCGGAAAGCTGATAATTGAGATCACTAAAGATGGAGTCCTAATGACGGGCCCAGCAGAAGTATCATTTGAAGGAGAATGGAAATCCGAATTATGACTATTAGAAGGACATGGCTAACAATATTTTTTTTAGTGATTATAATGCTGCTAAATGGATGTTCTAGTACTAGTAAGCAAGTGAAGAGCTTTCAAGGTTTGTCTATTCCAAAATCACAAATAATGGCTTTAGAAGTTAATGGTAGTGACATTAGTTATAATAAGCTTGAAAATAATAGAGTTTTAAGGGTAGGAAGTTCATCAAATATATGGAATTTAGCCTACAATATTACTGCTAATGTAACGGCTTATACTAAAGTTTTATCTCAAGGAAAAGAATTAAATAATGTAGAACTATATGTTGAAAAAAATGATAAAGTTTATCTTTTAAATAATTTTTATAATGCTGATAATTTAAAGCTTTCACCTGATGCTAATATGCTTAGCTACAGATCTTTTGGAAAGGACAGTGTAGAAAGCGCCCAGGGAATAAAAATTTATGATATTAAACATAACAAAGTAATGGGAATAAGTAAAGACTCTCTTGTTTCAGGAACACTTTATGAATGGCTGGATGGAGATAATCTTCTATATTATGCAGTAAAGGGTGGAAAGGCTGACTCAGATAAAATATATAAATATAATTTTACCAATAAAAAAGAGGAAGTTTATTTGGATAAAATTAGTGGATATTGTACTTTTTTTACTGTGGAACATGGTAATATTTTATATTTTTCCAAGCTTGGAGATGATACTAATTTATCATATTATAATAAAAACACGGGAAAAGTTAATGATATAGACAACAATTTATCTGATGTATATGATTCAGTTTATAATGCCGTAACCAAAGAATTTTTTCTATTAGCACATGATAAATACGGGACATTGGGACTCTATAAGGTAAATGCTGAAGACAACACTTGTAAAAGGGTGAATTATGATTTCCCAAAGGCAATTGATAAAGATGGTGGAATTTCAGCAGACAGTAAAGGAAGCGTATATTTTTCTGGAACATCTGACAATTCAGATAATCCGAAATATGACGTATATATGTATAATATCAATGATAATTCCATCAATTTAATATCATCACATTCTTCTAGGTATCTTATTATTTCTTCTAAATAGAAGTTTTAAATTAAATAAAGCTAATTAATAAAGCTCTGTTATTGTAATTTATATTTACAATGGCAGAGCTTTTTTATAAAAATTTTTTTGAAGTGAATATAAGTAAAATAGATGGTCATAATTTAGGCATGCATGCAAAAAATTTTAGAAATGGGGGTGAGAGCAAAATGATTAAGTCCATTGATTTAGATTCTGTTGCATTTATGAGTAAAGCATTAAAAACAATACCCATGAATTTTTGCCTTAAACATAAGCTGATACCATTTAATATCCACCAGGGAGTACTTCAAGTTGCTGCTGATAGGACATATAAAGTTGTTAACTTAGATGAATTAAAGTTTATTTATGGCGGAGAAATAGAAATTTTTTATGCGGATCCAGATCAAATCTTTAACGCCATTAATGAAGTTTACGAAAAAGGCAAAGTTAATATTGCAATTGAAAACCTATCTTCTCAATATTTAAACGAAGAATCAAATGATGATCCAAATAAAAAATACAATATAAATAGTTTCCCTTCTATTGATCTCACAGATTCAATAATCAATTTAGCAATTCAAAAGAATGCAAGTGACATTCATATAGAGCCATACGAAAAGTTTGCATTTATAAGATATAGAGTTGATGGAATACTCTATGAAATACTGAAAGTACCTTTAAATATATATCCATTGGTGTGTACACGTATAAAGGTGCTGGCAAACATAAATATAAGTGAAAAAAGACTGCCCCAGGATGGAAAAATATCATATAAAAGCAATAAGCAATTTTTAGACTTAAGAGTATCCACTTTACCAACAGTTTATGGTGAAAAAATTGTAATAAGAATTTTATATAAATCAAAGGATTTAATATCATTAAATAATCTAGGCTTTAGTGAAAAAGCAGTTAATACTATTCGCAATATTTTAAAGGCTTCAAATGGTATTATACTTCTTACAGGGCCCACAGGAAGCGGAAAATCAACTACTTTATATGCCATGTTAAATGAAATTGACAAGGTGAAGAAAAATATTATAACTATTGAAGATCCTGTGGAATATACAATGGAAGGTATCAACCAGGTAAATGTAAATCAAAAGGCTAAATTAACCTTTGCTGAGGGATTAAGAAGTATACTTCGCCAGGAT
>JAQSXU010000131.1 GCA_029256485.1 Clostridiaceae bacterium | reverse complement strand
TGGTTTTTGTAAATTGTTACGAGCAAGATAAAAAAGTGAGGGAGAGTATGATATGGATAAATACACAGCACAGAATAAAATTGCATGGGAGTACAAAACACATATGATTTTTGGGTTAGTCAAGCAGGGACACCCTCCGAAAGAGCAAGGAATGATATAGAAAACCCTCATGCTATGCTAAAAAATTACTCGAAATATTTTGAAGATGTACAAGGTCTAAAAATAGCAAATATTTGTGGCTCTTGTGGCAAAAAAGCAGTTCCACTTTCCATACTTGGTGCTTCAGTTACTGTATTTGACATATCTGAATAAAATAAACGCTATGCCTGTGAAACTGCCATTGCAGCAAACACACACATTAAATTAAAATATTGTGTAGAGGGGGGGGATAAACAACTTGTTAAATAAGTATAATTATTTACATTTCTACAAATGGGATAAAGTTCAAAGTTATAGTTGGGTATCGCCAGATATAATTCAATTTAAGGTGAGTATATTTCAAAAAATAAACTGTAAGGTTAGGTTTACCATAGTAGAAAAAAATGATAAGTTAAAAATGGATGAAATTTTAAAGAGATATATTACATCATAATATTCTTATTATACGTGGTTTTTGTAAAATTATGTTAAGTTGAAAAATAGTAGGTAAAGTTATATCCATGTTGAAGTATTTATTCTGATTTTGTGATATAATTATACATATTATGTCATAAAATGTATAATTATTACACATGGGGGCTATAGCAATGAAAATGTATATATCAAAACGCAGGCTTTCTCTAAAAAATAAAATTGTTGGAAGTTTTTTAATACTAATCCTTTTTTCTTCGCTTGTTATTGGGTTCTATACTTACAATCAAACTAAATCAAATATCGAATCAATTGTAGGTAACACTGCTTTATCAATTGTAAAATCTATAGTAAGCACAATTGATTATGAAAAATTTGATAACCTTCAAACAAAAGAGGACATGCAATCTGCATATTATAAAGAAATTCAAACACATTTAAACGATATAAAGAAAACAACAGGCTTAAATTACCTATATACAATGCGTAAAACAAAAGATGGTAAATATATTTATGTAGTTGATGGCAGTTCTTTGGATGATAAAAATTTCTCTTCTCTTGGAGATGAAGAAAAAGATATTAGCAAAATTATGGCAGCTAGTTTTCAAGGTTCAACTGGATATGAATTAAGTTCGGATGAATGGGGAAATTTTATTTCTGCATATATTCCCATTAAAGATAAATCTGGAAATGTAGTTGGAATATTAGGTGCAGACTTTGATGCTAATAATATGGTCAGTCAACTTAATAAATTAAAAACAAAAATAATTATAATAATTATTGGAATTGTACTTGTTGGAATGTTAATTGGTGAATTTCTTTCTACTATTCTTGTACGATCATTAAATAAATTAAAAACTCAAGCAGAGTTAGTAAAAGAAGGAGATTTAACGGTAAAGTTTGATGACATTAAAAATGACGAAGTAGGTGTATTAGCGAAATCATTAAAAGACATGGTAAACAATCTGTTTATTATTACTAATGAAATTAAAAACAACACAAAAAATGTAGGTTGTGAAATTGATGAGTTGTATAAAAGTTTCAATGAAAGCAGTAAGGCAACAGAAGAAATTTCTAAAGTTATTACCGAAATTTCTGCAGGAGCTTTGGAACAAACCAATAGTGTAGATGAAGTTTCAAAGTCTATGAATGAAGTGTTTGAACAGGTTGAAAAGTCAGTAAATCTTGCAAATTTAGTTTCTGATTCGTCAAATAAATCAGCGGATAACACTATGCAAGCTATGGGGATATTTAAAACATCTATAGAAAAAGTAATTACTGTGAATAAGACAGTTGAACATACGGCTGCTATCATTCAAGAGTTAGGAGATAAATCAAAAGAAATAAATTCTTTTAGTGAAATAATTTCTCAAATAGCTAATCAGACCAATTTACTATCTTTGAATGCAGCTATTGAGGCAGCCAGAGCAGGAGAACAGGGTAAGGGTTTTACTGTGGTTTCCAACGAGATTAAAGTATTAGCCCAGCAATCAAATGAGGCTAGTACACAAATAAGTGGGCTAGCAAGCAGCATGCAAAAGGAAATTAATAATGCTATTCAAGCCATACAGAATGGAGTTATTGAAGCCAATGAAGGTGTAAATGCTGTTGCAAATGTAGATACTTATTTGGCTGAGTTACAGAGATTAAGTAATGAAGTCAATGCAAGGGTTAAAGATATTATATATGCCATTAAATTAATTGAAGATGATTGTAAGCATTCTGTAAATAAAGTATATGAATTAGCCAATATTTCAAGAAATTTTAGTGCAGGTAGTCAGCAGGCAGCAGCTTCAACTGAAGAACAGTCAGCAATTATGCAACAAATAAAAGAAAATCTGGAAAATATAAAACAGACCACTTATTGTTTAAATGATGTAGTAAATAAGTTCAAAATAGATTAAATATTTAGGAAAATGATTAAAAAGTTAATTCGTGTTATTCTTATTTTGCTTAGTATATAATTTAAAGATAAAAAGTTAATAAAGTTATTTTCAAAGATAATATAAATGGGTTTTGTATAGAATATATTGGTTGAAGTGAATTATATAAATATTAGGGAAAAGGAATTTGAGAAAGAGCATGGATATAAAGCTAATTTAGTTAGTGAAGATGGCCTGGATAATATATCCGCATTATATTTTAACTATTGCTGCAAAACTGAGAAATGGAAACAAGAAGATGAATATAGAATTATTTTTGCTAATCCACAAATTTAAGTTTCACTTAGGTAAGTTTTTTAAGATAAATTCAAACTTTCTTTAGTCATATACTCTTTAGGCTAATAAAATGTATATATAGCCCTGATAAAAACTTTTATGGATAATAGTTAAAGTTTGTGTTTATAATAATTTAGAGTTTAAATATATTTATAGGGATGATAATTATGGGCGCTTTTGAAAAATCCTATTCATATGTATTTAAAAATATATTAAGAGCTGTAAATCCTGTAAAGAAGAGAATAATGAAAGCTGAGTGTATGGTTCATAAATTTATAAATACTCAGTCTGTAATAGTATTAAAAAATGATGGACATATGGAAGCGTATAAACTTATGGAATCATATATAAGTGATATTAATGCAGGAGTAGTTTGGGCTGATCAGGATTTAAAAAGTAGTAATCATTTTTATAACCCATATAAGAAAAAGGGTTTATACGGTAATAGTGATGCAAAAAAAGAATGTATATCTTACTATACTAGAGCATTAAATGAATATTTCCATGGTGATATTAAAAATTCAATGTTCTATTTAGGTGCTGCTTGTCATTTAGTTCAAGACTTAACAGTTCCTCAGCATGCTAATGTTCACTTATTAAATAATCATAGAAGCTATGAAAAATGGGTAATTAGAACTCATATACTTCATGATGAGTTTAAAATCGAAGAAGGGGGAATATATCTTAATTCCTTAAAACAGTATATTGATTTTAATAGCAAAGAAGCGATAAATATATATAGAAAGCATTCGCATGTGAAAAATAGACATGTTAGGTTTCAGATAATTACCTCAATGGCTTTAACAATGGCTCAAGCTACTACCGCAGGTTTTATGCTTAAGTTCTATAAAGATATACAAGAAATCAAGCCCATTATAATTACAGAACATAAAAAACAGTTTGAAAATATAGTAAGCAAGTCACTATAGGAAATATAGTGACTTTTTCAACTTAAATATAGGGCATTAATAAAAATTATTTACATAATGTTACTTTATGGATAATTAGTTTAAGGAATGAACTTCCATTAATTTAAGTTCATTTCTTATAATTAGAATTTAGGCATCAAGGCAAGCTGAAATCATAATCTTATTGTAAAATAGCAGTTGATTATATCTCTTTATAACTTTTGTTTTGTAATTAGCTTTTCTAAAGAGTTCTAAATACTGATCTTCATTTCTAATATACCTACCCTTATCAAAATTAGACATAAACCAGTTAGGGATATGTGCTTTTGGGAAAAAACAGGGTTCTGCTATTATTATACTTCCATTTAATTTCAATACTCTTTTAAATTCCTTTATATTATCCGTTAACTGGTCAGTTGGAATATGATGAAGCACTGATAGAATTATAATATAGTCAACAGAATTTGGTGATAGTGGAAGAAGTCCGTTTTTAGTTGTCATAAAATTATACTTAGGATATAATTCTTTAGCATATTTTATTCTTTTATCGTCACAGTCCACTCCAAAGTAATTCGAGGGCTTAAACAAGTAAGAACTAGAACCAATACCACATCCAAAATCTAGAACTGTCTTTTCTTTAAAGTCGAAGTTATCTCGAAATATTAAATCATAAAATTTATAAGAGAACCATCTAGGCCGAACAAAGTAATGATACAACTTTGGCGATAACTCCATATTAAAATGCCTCCTTTTCAGCTAAGTTATGCAAAATTTAGTTTGCCCTTATGTACTTGGTCTATTACTGGATTTTTAGAATTAAAATGGATTATTAATGTAATCACCTTTGTCTGAATAAAAATAAATTAATAAAAATGAATCATTGAGGTTTATAATTTATCGGTAATTTTATAATGCGTTAATGGAGTTAAATGATGATATAGATTAAACATGTAATGAACTTTGTAGAATTAATATATAGAGTGGATTCCACATACCGTGCCTAGCCTCCACCAATGAAGCCCACGAATACAAAGTGATCGTATTAGGGAAATCCAGTACGGTTTTTTGATTTAGAATAAGGAATTGAACATGTGGCCTTAATTGTTATATACTTAAGAAAATTAACAATAAAATGGATATACTGCCATAAAGAGGTTCTTAACAAATGATACATAAATGGGATTTATATAAGAGAAAGAGATTTTAATAATATTAACCATTTAGAAAAAGACTTTATTGTACAGAACTATGATAAATTATATAAGTTAATTAAAATTCTAAATGATAAGAAATATGATGATAGCTATAGAAGTGCGTTATGTTATTTAGATGGAAATTTAAATAAGCCCTTATTCTAATTAAAGTTTACTTGTATACTGCATTTAATATAAAAAGCAGCTATAAACATAATAAAGTTTCTAACGCCTTTTCGCAATTATTACATACCAATCACTTACCTAAAAATACTAGTACGTGAATGACATCCATTGGCAAATTTTACATCTAAGATAATATTTAGAATTTAAATATTCTTATATTATATTTTAGTAGCATGAATAATTTTTAGTCTTTTGTATCATCATTTAAGTGAAGGAGGTGGTTAGATTGGATGATAGCAATGTAAAAGGCAAAAGATTAAGCTTACTTCTTTTCAGTGGAGAATATGATAAGGCATTAGCAGCTCTAACTATTGCAAATGCTGCAAGAGAGCTTGATGTTGAGGTAACTATATTTTGCGCCTTTTGGGGACTGTTCATTTTAAGAGACCCTGAAAAAATGACATTAAAAGATAAAACAGCTTATGAGAAAATGTTTAGTACAATGACTCCTAAGGGACCAGAGGAACTCGGTTTATCGAAAATGAATATGGTTGGTATAGGTAAGGCAATGCTTGAGGAAATGATGGAAGATGCAGAAGCTCCAAGACTTATTGACTTTTTAAAAGGAGCAAGAAAAAAAGGAGTTAAATTCTATGGATGCAAAATGTCAGTAGAAGTTATGGGGTTTAAACAAGAAGAATTTATTCCAGAATTTGAAATTATAACTGCTGGAGACTATTTAAAGAATGCGTTAAATTCAGATATGCAACTTTTTGTGTAAAATAAACTAAAAGGATTTATGTAGCATATAGTTTAAAGATAAAAGGTTAATAATGTACTATGATTATATTGTGAATATTTTGGATCACGGTATGTGGAAATTTATCTAATCACTTTAGCTTTTTCCTATTTTTAAAATCAATATGTATAATAAATCACTTTTATTTTATAAAAGTATTAGAATTAAGAAGCAAAATAATTTACGGAGTTTTTGCTATAAAGAGATTTAAGATGTCTCTCATTCAGTAATGAAACCCTCGACAGAAATGCCGGGGGTTTTGAATTTTAATTTGTTACTGATGATTAGAAATAATTGTGGTATAAAATTCATCTAATTAATTTTTGTTTCTACGATCAGTGGATACTTTACCTATTTTAGAAAACTATTTTGGTATTGATAGATATAAAACCAGGTATAAACTATACAGCATCGATAAGAGCTAATATATATTATAAAAATTGTAAGATTTATCTATTTTAAATTTATCTAGAAGTTTCCCTTCAGAACTGATGGCAGAGACTTTAATGCAATTTGAATCCACATCAACCATAACAAAATGATACTCAGCTATAGGGGCTGTTATTACTCCTTTCTTATCCTTAAACTTATCTCTAAGCTTTTCTCCACTTCCGCCTGTAATAACTTGATAGATATCTTTTTTATATTCTATTTTTCGTCTAGAATAATTATGTTCATGACCTGAGAAGACTATATCTATATTGCAATTCTGAACAATCTTCCAGAAAGCATCTCTATCCTCAGAATATGAGTCCAGGCAATGCCTAAAATGCGCCCCCGTAGGAAAAGCGGGAGAATGAACAAAGACAATCTTATTTTTTATATTTGCTGAAGCTGCTTCTTCAAACCATGAAAGCTGTTTTTTCACGATTCTGTGTTTTTCCCCAAAGTGGAAAGCGTTAAGTACTATAAATCTGGTATTTTCATAGTCTTCATAAAATACGGTTCTATTATAACCATCAAGATTGGTATCAGGAAGCATATCATTATAAATTCTGCTAAAGATTTTTTCATATCTGTCATCTTTTGGTTCATTATTGACTTCATGGTTCCCTATTACAGGAATTAAAGGCTTTCCATAATGATATTTTTCTATTAAGTTTCTTAAGTCTTGAAGTTGACTTGCTAATACCTCTTCAATGTTGCTGCCTGCAACGCTATCTCCACATAATACAATAAGATCAGGCTTAGGTGTTAGAGTACAAGTTCTCTTTAAGAGTTTTATTAAAATCTTCTTATTAATACCGTTTTCTTTCCCTTTTGAGTCACTTAGAATTATAAATCTCATTTATATATCACCACCAAGAAAATATAAATAGTTTAAATGATTTTATCATTAACACTATTACCTAATATTAATGCTCCAGAATTTTCAAGAAATTTTTGCATTTCAGATGAGTCAAGATATGGCTCTCCAATAAGGCTATGTTTATGATCGCTAACATTATCTGTATGAAAGTCCGAGCCTCCTGTGTAAAAAGAAAATTCTTTCAAAGCTACGTTAATAAAAAAGTTTGTATAATAATCATTACAGCGACAGTATTTTGCTTCTATACCATCAAAAGGCATACTTAAAAGACTAGAAAGATTTTTCTTCGATATACGAACAGGATGTGCCAATACTACAGCTGCTCCATAGGTTCTTAAGAGATTAATTCCCTCAGAACTAGATAGATATTTAGTATTAGCTTGATGTTTCCTGTACCCTCCTAACACTTTTCTAAGCTTATGAACTCTATGGGTTTTTACTAGTTTTAGAATTTGCTTAAAATTAGTACTATTAAATTTTTCATTTCTAAAGTATCCTAAAATATGAATGCTTTCATTATTAAACCTTGTTGATAACTCAACAGCAGGAATTATCGAAACACCATATTTTTTCCCTGCTTCAGTAGCTTCAGCTAGCCCATCTATTGAATTATGATCAGAAATAGCAATTGTGTCTATACCTCGATTTTTTGCTAGCATTATTATTTGCCGTGGGCTAAGACAGCCATCAGATGCAGTTGTATGAATATGAAGATCACCTCTCATAAGCATATTATCATCTCCCTTTACCCCTTATAACGTTAAAGTAAATCAAGCTTTCAGTATACCTTTTTATATTTTTTCTTGGAGTAATTTATCCATTGCATATATAGGTCTGGTCTATTACTTTTTAAAAAAATAAAAAAGTCTTCTTTGTATCCAAGATCCTCTAGACCACTAATAAGCAAATTTGGAATTACTGATTTTTTCTTCATTGCCTTGGCAGTATCTATAAGCTTAAGCTCGCCAGAAGGCGTTACAAAGATATGAAATATTGCTGCATCATGCCTAGTATAACCAACATTAACCATAGACTCATATAATTCTATAAGTTTGCTTGAGAGTTGAGGTGTGAGTTTATGATTTGATAAGTATTCGTTTAATTCAGTACCATTAATATATTCCCTTATGATGTATTTTACACCAAACTGAAAAATCTTAGGAAAATGTATATCTGATTGAGCCATTAATAAAGTTTTAACTTCATCCTTGCAAGATTTCTTGTTCTTAAAAATTTTTATACACTTTCGAGAGCAAAATTTATATACCTTTCCTTGGGAACCTTTCCCTATAAACTCCAATTCTTTTATATTTATATTTGGACTTAGCTTAATGTTAATCACCTGCATTAAGAATAATCACAATGTTAGTATATGCGGGAGAATATATTTTTGTAACAAATGTTGACTCTTTACATGATAATGATTATGATTATGATGTAATATAATATTCAAAACACTAATGACATTTTTAAGACATTTCTAAATGATACTATGTAGTAAGGCACTTATAGAAATAGCATATAACATAAATTATTTTACATTTATACCATATGATTTTTAAAATAAAGAACAGTTAAAATTATAACCCTGGAGAAACCCAGGGCTTTTTCTTTTGCCTACCTTATTGTGAGGTCAGGTATTATAAATGGAGTCATATTAATAGATTTTATGAAAATTTAATCCCAATCATCATCGTCGTCATCATCATATTCATATCTGTCATATGGATATAATGGATAGTATGGACGTGGGTAATAGTAATAATAAGGGTAGAAATAATATGGATATCTACGTCTAAATCTGCGTCT
>JAQSXU010000130.1 GCA_029256485.1 Clostridiaceae bacterium | reverse complement strand
ACTGAAATATTAATTTCATCCAGAATATAAGTTGTTCCTTCACCTTTCTTATGATTATATTCTACATATGCGTTTAAATCCGGTGCCTTTAATAATCCCTCTATGATATTTTTTTATTTTAATGTTATTATATTTCACTGATTTGCTCCTTTTATCATACTCTGCAGCAGCTTTTCCAATAATGGAGGCATAACTAATTAATAAATTCAATGATTCCCAGCATTATTAGCAGTAATCCTGAAAATAAGGGTGCATATTTGCCAAGGAATTTTCCCAATATATGATTTCCAACAGCCTCACCAAATTTAATTGTAAATATGCTTATTATAAAGGTGAATATCACCGTAAAATCAATATTAACCCCTGTTATGCTGGCAACTACTCCTGTGCCCAGGTTGTTCAAGGTCAATGCTAATGCCACAAAGAAGGCTTCATTTATGCCTATGTCACCAGAACTGTCTAAATCTGATTCTCCTGCAAATTTAATCATTTCATCAATATCTTTTAATGCCAGTTCTCTTGATTTAGTATTATTAAAAAGTTTTATAATGCTCTGGGTTAAAAAATATATACCAAGCATAATAATAACTGCAGCTCCTAAATGATTGGCTGCGGATTTGGATAGAAATCTTGATATATATAGTCCAATATGCATGGATATAAATGTACCAAGGGATGTAACAATTGCTATTATTACATTTGCAGTTAATCCTATTTTTATTTTCCTTATTCCATAGGCAGTACCTACAACTGCATTGTCTAGGTTAGAGGCTAAGCTGAATATTAATGCGGATAAAAAAAGTGCCATCATATATGAGCTCCCTTTAATTAGTTACATATCAGTATATGATGGTAAAGCTATTTGGTGAATAGTAATTATTATTTTAATATTTATTTTAAATTATTTCAATTTTTTATTAAAAATATATGTACAAATTGTTAAATAAGGTATAAAATATTTTGTATATTTTGTTAATATTACAATATTTATATAATATTTACCTTATATTGCATATTGACAGATTTAATTTTACAAATGAGGGGGATATTTAAGAAATGAGCGAGGAAATTAATAATCAGCATGAAGAACATTATACTGAACCAGACCAGGTACCGTCATGCAAGAATTGCGGCAGCCTGGAGATTGAAGAAGGCTACAGCCTGACATTATGCAGGGAATGCAGGGACAAGCTATCTAAGAGACCCTTCCCAATGAAAATTAAATTAGCTTTAGCACTTATTTTTTTAATTATAATTGTTTCACTTTCAAAATTTCCAAGTACAATTTATGCAGGAGTTGAATTTCAGAAGGGATTACAGGCGGAAAAGGAATTAAAGTTCATTACTGCAATTCATCATTACGAAAATGCAGATAAAGCATATCCACAGGCTGATAAGATATTAGTAAGGCTGTATTCAGCATATTTCAGAAATGAAAATATACCTGAAGCCAGAAAGGTGCTGGCAAAGCTGACAGATCCAGATAACCATGATAGAAAGGTAGATGAAAAATTAGCAAATGAGGCTAATGGAATAACTAGAAAGCTTGATAACTATTGTAGTATAAGCAGGGAGCTGTCATCTCAGCTATATGGTATGGAAAATGCAAAACCGGATGATATATTAAAGATTTTGAAGCCATTTGTGGATAATGGAACCAATGTGAATGCCTACACCCAATATTATCTGGCAGATTTATATTTTGATAAAAAGAACTATAATGAAGCAAATAATATATTGTCAAAGGTTATTTCTGAAAATCAGGATTTTTATGCTGCATATTTACTTCAGGCAGCTGCATACAGGGAAACAGGAAATTGGGAACAGGCAATTCAGTGTGCTGATAAAGTCCTTAAGGATAATGTGGAAAGTATTAGTGCCTATGTAACCTTATCAAAAATTGAACTGAAAAGGAAGAACAATGCTAAAGGGCTTCAGTATGCTAAAAATGCATATAACCTGGACAGCAGTGATCCCTATGTTATAGCAAATCTGGCATTAGCCTATCATTATAATAATTTAACAGATGAAAGAGACAAATATTATAAAATTTATAAGCAGTTCAATATTGGTGACCAATATACAGATAATCTCCTAAAATCCATTTTTGACGGTTCTCTACAGTGGCAAATATAAATACAAAAGAAGAAGGTGAATAAAATCATGTTTATACCAGGTTTTTTAATATCCATAATAACTTTTCCGGGGGTAATAGTTCATGAGATGGCACATCAATTATTTTGCAGAATATGCAGGGTAGCTGTTATTGATGTATGTTACTTTAGATTTGGCAATCCGGCTGGATATGTTGTCCATGAACACCCAAAAAACTCTTATCAGCATTTATTAATAGGCATAGGACCTTTCTTTGTAAATACCATTTTAGGCGCATTAATTGCGCTTCCTGCGGCTGTTCCAATACTTAATTTTGGAGTTAGATTTAATGAGAACAGTATATTGGATTATTTTATAATTTGGATTGGCGTTTCCATTGCAATGCATTCCTTTCCAAGCACTGGAGATGCCAGAAGCATGTGGGATTCAATTATGAAAAAGGATACGCCTCTTAAGACAAAGATATTTACAGTACCTATAGTAGGACTTATATATATAGGTGCCGTAGGTTCAGTAGCATGGCTGGATTTTTTCTATGGACTGGCTGTAGCTGCGTTTATTCCTAATTTAATAATTCATATTTTAGCATAGCGTATAGGGGGAATTAATATGAAAAAAGTACCTAATAAAGTTTTGAAATTTACACTTTTATTTATATTACTGGCAGCAGCCTTAATTATTACAGGATATATTACGGACTTCAAATATAGTTATTCAGGCTACAAAAGCCATAATGAAGGAATTAAAGCCGCTGCTTTAGAAAAAACAAAGCCCCTGCCTCCGCCATCAGAATTAACTGTAAAGGCTGTAAATAATTATGAGGCAGATTTAAGCTGGAAGGAAGTTAAAGACGCGGATTCCTATGCAGTTTACCGCTCGGAAATCAGTAATGATAATTATGTATATGCAGGAAATACAGCTAAGCCTAATTTTAAAGATTCAGGCTTAACTCCAGGAGATGCATATTATTACAAGGTAAGTACAGTGAAAAATAATAAAAAGGGCGATAAATCAAAGGAATATTCAGTAACACTGCAGCCCATTTCCCAAATAGGCACCTCTTCGGCTAATGCTGCTAATGGTGGCTTGTTTGCTAAGGAAGGTGACTGGATATACTTTTCAAACAGCAGTGACAATAATTCACTTTACAAAATGAAGACGGATGGCAGCGGTATTAAAAAAATATCTAATTTGCAATGCAAAAATATAAATGCCATAAATGGCTGGGTGTACTTCACCTCTCCGGGAAAAGACGGAAGCAATATATATAAAATCAGAGATAATGGAACAGGGCTGAAACAGTTATCCAGTGATATCAGAGGCGATAGTTCTTTATATGTAGTTGGACAGTGGATGTATTATTCAGGGGAAAATTTTAAATTAAGTAAAATGAGAATAGACGGAGGTAAAAGTATAGAGCTTAACAATACCCAAGGCACTAGTATAATAGTTGATGGAGATTGGATCTACTATAGTATGCTTGGGCATGATATGAATAAAATAAAAACCGATGGAACAGCCATGAGTAAATTAGATCATGGCATGCCGGGTTTTATAAATGTGGAAAATGGATGGATTTACTATACCAATGGTAGTGATAATGACATAATTTATAAGGTAAAAACCGATGGAACCGGCTTCCAACTCATAGGTTATGAACCAGTTACAATGGGCATGGCAGTTCAAAACGGCTGGGTATATTATATTAATATGAGGGATAATAGAAATATCTATAAAACTAAAACTGATGGATCGGAAAGAAAAAAGCTTACTTCAGATGGTGGAATTGATAATATAAGCATAATTGATAATTATATCTATTATTTAAAATCTGATTCTCAAAATACCCAGTTTAAGATAAAAATTGACGGCTCCTCACAGGGACCTGAGAAAGTAATACAGTAAACAATGAAGTGGAAGCCGTTATGGCTTCCATTATTTTATTTTATCTGGCATCGTCATGATCCACAGTGGGGGAAGTTTTAGAAGCCCATTTCTTTTCCCCGCTTGAATTAGGAAATAATGAAGCATTATCATTTAGTGAATCTGCTGATTCAATAGTTATGTTAGAGGAAGCTGATGTTGCTGTGGAACCTGTAGTTGGCTCGGAAGTAAGTATTTTATCATTTTTATTAGATTCTTTCTTTTTCATAAAATCACCTCCATATTTAGTATTTACAAGGGATTTTAAATTATGAACAAAACATCATATAATTTTCAAAATGTATTTGGCAATAATATGATATAATTTATTAGGAATAGGCGGTGAAATAATGAAGCTTGCTGTATTATCAGATATACATGGGAATTTAACTGCACTTAATGCAGTGTTGAAGGATATTAACAGGATGGGCGTTGATAAGTACATAATTGCCGGCGACCACATTGTGGACTGTCCTCAGCCCAATGAGGTACTGGAAAAAATTAAAAACCTAAATGCATATGTTATAAAAGGCAATAGAGAACAATATGTTATAGAGTACCATAAAGGTATGCATAATGAATGGAATAATCATAAACAAATGGCAGCGGTGCTGTGGACACATAATGTTTTAAATGAACAAAATATAAAATACATAGATGAATTATCTGAGCAGGTAAATATATCTTTTCCTGAAATGGATGATATAAGAGTAGTACATGGTTCTCCATTTCACATTAATGAAGAACTTTTTCCTCACAAGCATCCTGAAAGGTTAGAAAAGACTCTTAAAGGAATAGAAGAATCTGTACTAATTTGTGGACATACCCATCAGGCGTGGAGTAAAATATCATATAATAAGTTCATAGTAAACCCAGGGTCTGTTGGAGTTCCTTTTAATAAAAATAAATTTGCCGAGTATGCGGTTTTAACTTGGGAACATAACAAATGGACAGTTTCCCAACATCAGGTACAGTATAATCTAAATGAGCTGGAGAATACATTTAATGAAAGCGGAATATTACAAAAATCCAGGGCCTGGTCCAGATTAACCCTTGAAAGCATAAAACAGGGTAAAAATATCACACTGGATTTTATTAAGTATGCCTATAAGCTGGCTGAAAACAGCGGATTTAATAATTTGGAATTAGTACCGGATTGTATCTGGGACAAAGCAGAACAACTTTGGTTTGAAAAGTAAATATTGAATAATTTGGGGGAGCAAAAGAAATGGGAATTTTTTTATTCATACTGGAAAATAACATCATACCAATCTTTATTTTAATTGGACTAGGATTTATAGTAAGCAAAAAATTTGATTTAGATGTATCTACCCTTGGCAAATTGAATTTTTACATATTTGTACCTGGGTTTATATTTTTTAATCTTTATACCACTGATTTATCATTAAATATGCTGAAAATTTTATTTTATTGTATAGCTTATTTAATAGTCAATGATTTACTTGCCAGAGTTATTGCAAAAATCAGAAATTACGATTTAGGCCAGACCAATGCCTTTAAAAATACTATTATGTTCAATAATTCAGGAAACATCGGGGTACCTCTTATAACACTTATTTTCAGCAGTGCACCCTTTGTTATAAATGGCAAAACACCATATTTAAATGATGCTGTTGCAGTTCAGATTATGGTTTTGGTATTTATGAATGTAACAATAAACACAGTTGGATTTTACAATGCAGGAAGAGCTAAAATGACCATCAGGGATTCTATACATAAAATTTTTACTATGCCATCCATATATGCAGTGCCTGCTGCACTTATAATTAAATATCTAAATGTTGATATCACTGGAACGCCACTATGGACAGCTATTGAATACATAAAAGGGGGACTTATTTCCATGGCATTAATAACATTGGGAGTTCAGCTTTCAAAAACCAAATTTAGTTTTAAGGATGTTAATGTAAACATAGCTGCCTTTACACGTCTACTTATAGGACCTGTGCTGGCTTTCATATTAATACATATATTCGGCTTTTATGGCGTTACAGCACAGACAGTGTTTATATCCTATTCAGTGCCTACAGCTGTAAATACCGCATTGATTGCCGCTGAATGTGATAACAATCCTGATTTTGCCTCCCAGGAGGTAATGATATCAACCTTATTTAGTGCCATTACACTTACATCAGCCATATACATAGCAAGAATTATATTTCCTGTTTAAAAAATATAATATAATATATGAAATTAAAATAAGCCCTTTGAGGCTTATTTTTTTATGTAATTTAAGGAAGTAGGGGAAATTTGTTGAAATATGTAGGAAAATTTTTCTAAAGATTGTATATATTTTACACGATAAAGTTTAGTAATGTGTAAAACTTAGGGGGTATAAACTTATGAAAAAGAATCATTTAAAAGAAATAATTGCAGGTTCACTATTGGCTGCTGTGGTATTTAGCAGCACTGTCTTTGCCAGCAGTACCTGGACACAAACCAGCGGAAAATGGACATATACACAGGCAGATGGCACTGCTGCAAAGGGCTGGAAGCTAATTGGAGGCCTGTGGTATCACTTTGATGCTTTTGGTAATATGGAAACGGGGTGGAAACAATCAGGAAATTATTGGTACTATTTGAATGCAAATGGTGATATGGCTATAGGCTGGAAAAAAGTAAGCGGATTTTGGTACTATTTAAATCCAAACGGAGCAATGGCAGCTAATAAGTGGGTAGGAAATTATTATCTGCAGTCCAGCGGAGCCATGGCAGTTTCCACAAACACACCTGATGGATATCATGTTGACGCCAATGGGGTATGGGATGGAAAGCCAAAGGCTGCAGGCAGCGGAACAGTAAGCGGTTCCATTGTAACATTTCCAGATAAAAATTTAGAACTATTGATTAGAAATACCATTAATAAACCAACTGGAAATATTTTAAAAAGTGATGTGGAAAAAATAACTGAATTAAAAGGTGAAGATAAAAATATAAGTGATATTTCTGGTATAGAAAATCTCACTAACTTAACTGATTTAAATTTGGGCAACAATGAAATCAGCAATATAGATCCCTTAAAAGGACTTACTAATTTAAATACTCTTTTATTACATGGTAATAACATAACTAATATAGATGCTGTAAGAGGACTTACTAAAT
This sequence comes from Clostridiaceae bacterium, assembly GCA_029256485.1. The sequence goes on along the minus strand of JAQSXU010000130.1, from coordinate 1,805 downwards.
TAAATCTTTTAGAATTACAAGATAATTATATAAGTGATATTGATCCATTAAAGGGTCTTACTAATTTAACTGAATTAGAAATATTTCAAAATGAAATTAGCAATATAGATGCCATACAGGGACTAACTAATTTAATTGGTTTAGGTTTAGGTAATAATCAAATCTATGATATAGCACCAATACAGGGGCTTACTAATTTAACTGCTTTAGATTTACGTAACAATGAAATAAGTAATATAAACCCTCTACTGGGACTTATTAATTTAGAGTATTTGGGTTTAGACAATAATATAATTAGTAATATAGATGCAATACAAGGACTAACTAATTTAACTAACTTATATTTAGATGGCAATGCAATAAGCAACATAGATGCATTAAGGGGACTTACTAATTTAACTAGCTTGGACATAAGTTATAATTATATAACCAATATAGATGCATTAAAAGGAATGAATAAACTGAACATCTTAGACTTAACTGATAATAAAATTACGGATTATTCACCAATAATTCCATACTATAATAATCTGAAATATAAAGATTTTACCTTGATATTTAATTAATAAAGCCATTTTATAACATAAATTTTAAAAAACTTAGGGGGTATAAACTTATGAAAAAGAATCATTTAAAAGGTATAATTGCAGGTTCATTATTGGCTGTTATGGTATTCAGCAGCACTGTATTTGCCAGCAGCGGATGGACACAAACCAGCGGCAAATGGAAATATACTCAGGCAGATGGTACAGCTGCAAGAGGATGGAAGCTAATTGGAGGACTGTGGTATCATTTTGATGTGTTTGGTAATATGGACACGGGGTGGAAACAGTCAGGAAACTATTGGTACTATTTAAATCCAAGTGGTGATATGGCTATAGGCTGGAAAAAAGTTGGTGGATTTTGGTACTATTTAAATCCAGATGGATCAATGGCAGCTAATAAGTGGATAGGAAATTATTATCTGCAGTCCAGCGGATCAATGGCATTTTCCACAACCACACCTGATGGATATTATGTAGATACTAATGGTGTATGGGATGGGAAACCACAAAAAGCAAAAACTGATGTAGACCTTAGTACAGTTGTTACTTTTACAGATAAAAATTTAGAAAGCGCTGTAAGGGATGCTATTAACAAGCCAACGGGGAATATTCTAAAGGGTGATGTGAATAAAATCACTGAATTATTTCCGAATAGAAAAAATATAAGTGACTTGTCTGGAATAGAAAATTTAACTAACTTAACCAGCTTATATTTAAGAGACAACCAAATTAGTAATATAGATGCCTTAAAAGGACTTACTAAACTGACTAAGTTAGATTTATCATTTAATAAGATCAGCAATATAGATGCATTAAAGGACATGGTTGATTTAACTGACTTAACTTTAGATAATAATCAAATCAGTAATATTGATTCCTTGAAGGGACTTACGGGTCTGCTGTCATTAAGTGTTGTAAATAATAAAATAAGTAATATAGATGTATTGAGTGGAACAACCAAGATGCTTGAATTATATTTAGGGGGCAATGACATTACAGACTACTCACCAACAAGTGCATATTATAATAACATACAAGGCAAAGATTTTACATTAAACTAAAAAATCAAAATATTAGGTTATGTTAGACTAAATAAGGATAAATATTCATAAAAATGGCTTACACATTGAGGTAAGCCATTTTTAACCATTAAAGTATTCTTGCATAAGCTATTCTTTCAATTTCTGATATATCCAGTTTTCGGCCTATAGGATTTAAATAATTTTCTTTATAGAAAGAAGTTCCTATATCTTCAATGAG
>JAQSXU010000413.1 GCA_029256485.1 Clostridiaceae bacterium | reverse complement strand
AATGATTATTTTAAAACTGACTTATGTAAATAAAGTATATAGTAAAGTGGAGGATAAAATAGATGATTAAAGAAATTGAAATGCGTAGGAGTATTAGAAGGTATAGTGATAAACCAGTGGAGGACAATCAAATAAAAGAATTACTTGAAAGTGCAAGGCTTGCTCCATCAGGTAATAATACTCAGCCATGGAATTATATAATAGTAAAATCTGAAAAAATGAGACAAAAAGTAGTCGAGGCTTCTCATAATCAAAAGTGGATGTTAACGGCTCCAGTATTCATTGTATGTGTTGCGGATATATCTTGTAGAATAAAAGAAGAAGTTTATATAGATGATAATAGTCCACAGGATGAACTAAAAAGAATAATTAGAGATACATCAATTTCAGTAGGATATATGTTGTTAGAAGCTAATAATTTGGGATTAGGAGTTTGTTGGGTTGCGGAATTTACACAAGAAGAAATTAGACCAGTCTTAAATATCCCTACTGATAAGTATGTAGTTGGTGTTATAACAGTTGGTTACCCAAATGAAAATCCTAAAGCTCGTCCAAGAAAAAAGCTTGAAGAAATGGTTCATTATGAATGTTGGTAATCATATGTGTTTATAAAAATAACTATAGAAATTACTCGAATTTTAATGTATAAATAAATTTAAAAATGAGGTGGGTAATAATGAAAAATTTGAAATTAATTAAAATAATAGTAGGTATCTTGGTAGCAACTTCAGCACTTTCATTAAATCCAATAGGAGCAAGTGCAGAATGGAAACAAGACTCTAATGGTTATTGGAATGCAGAAGGTAATTCATGGTCAGTGGGTTGGAAAGAAATTAACGGTAAGTGGTACTATTTTAAAACAGATGGATATATGAAAACAGGGTGGTTACAGGATAGAGATAAATGGTATTATTTATCTACTAATGGTGATATGGTTAAGAATACAACAATTGATGGATGTGACATCGGTTATGATGGTGTATGGATTCAACCAATGAATACTAATTCATCAATGTCAGAGAATGATAAAAAAGTTACAACTGTTGATGATTTAATTAACCTTTTAAAAGAAAAAGGATATAAATTAGAAGTTAAAGATGTCGATGCAGAGTTTCTTCCTGCTATAAGGAAAATAATAACTATTGGAAATGAACAAATTATTGTATATACATACAATAGCAACAAAGAAATGGAAAAGGATTCAGTAAATATTGATAAAGATGGATTTGGATATACAATTACAGAGTCATGGGGGGAACAAAAGCCTAAAAGTGCTAGTTGGAGATCATATCCTCATTTTTATAAAAAAGGAAATATAATTGTTCAGTATGTTGGAAAGAATGAAGAAGTTATTTTTAATTTAAAAAGCATTTTGGGAGAACAATTTGCAGGAATTAAAGATTGCAGTGATTTAAATTCGACGGAACAAGATATTAGGGAAATTGCATTTAATCAATTGGATTCAGAAACTCAAAAAAAGGTAAAGGGAACTTGGAAAGACAGTAAAATCTCTATAGAAACCATAAAAGGTGGAGTAAGACTTGATGACGAATCTTATTTTGGAAAAGATGCATATTGTGTTGAGTTTATATTAGATGTCAAATATAAACCTGATAATATTTTTGTGCTTATAGGAATGGACAATCATAAAATAATAGGATATGGTCTTGTAGATTAAATTAATTTATGAAAATAATGGTTTTACAGATAGTGTGAAAGGTTTTAGAAAAGTGTATTGTAAACTTGATAAGTAGTATATATTAATTTGGACAAAGAAACTAGAAAAAAAATGCTGTTATAATAATCCTTGTAAGAAAAAAGGTTTTTTATAGATATTATGCATTTCTCCTTTTAGAGAATTATATGAGTCGATATTAATCTTTAATTTAAAAGGAGGAATTTAACATGGAAGATAAAACTTTAGTATGTAAAGATTGTGGAAATGAATTTGTTTTCACAACTGGAGAACAAGAATTCTACAAAGAAAAAGGATTCGATAACGAACCTGTAAGATGTCCAGATTGTAGAAGAGCTAGAAAACAACAAAATAATAGAAGATAGTTTATATTATTTTTAGGGTTACGAGATTTTCTTGTAACTCTTTTTTGTTGAATAATTTTAAATAGAAATTAACTAAAATATATATCAAATTGAGTATCTAATAAAACAATACAGTGGTAATATTATAATATAAATTACAAAAGAATTAAATCAGGGTAGGTGGTGTAATTGGATAATACAATAGTAGTTAAAGCTATGAAAGAGTCAGATATAGATCAAGTACTCAAATTATGGAATGATATTTTTGGCACAACATTTTTAGAGAGTTCTGTTACAAAAAGTGATTTAATAATATATTTGAAGAAAAATCCAGATGCTAGTTCTGTAGCTTGTACAGATGATGGAAAAGTAATAGGGGCTCTATTATGTGGAAGCGATGGCGTTAGAGGATATATATATCATATCGCGATATATAATGAATATAGAGTTAATGAAATTGAAAAAAGGATGTTGGATCGTTCTTTGTCAAAGTTAAAAGAAGTTGGAATAAAAACAGGCTTTATTTTTACTAAAAGTAACAATCATGAAATGGATGCAAATTTCAATTCTATAGGGTGGGTTGTAATTCCTAACGAACTCAATTTAGGTAATTAACTATAAATGAATAATTAATTGTATAAA
>JAQSXU010000129.1 GCA_029256485.1 Clostridiaceae bacterium | reverse complement strand
ATACCAATATACATTTCAACTTCACCAAATGACTGTTTTAAATCATCATTTTTATTATTCATATTTTATCCATAAAATATTGCTTCTCATATAGTATATGGTTTATATTTAGTATTGTTCTTTGATTTTTAATAAAAATAAACCCCCATATATAAAATATGGAGGTCTACACTGCTTAAGTATGTTAATTCAGTTAAATTCTAGTTCATAAAGGGAGTCATTACTATTTATTAAGGGGGTAATAAATAATAACTTCTTTCTATGGTTAAATAATATACCTATTTTAATTATCTGTCAATAGTAATTATTAATTAATATAAAGTATTTTTTCGACAAAAATTCTATAAAACAAAACAAGGATTTAATGAATTTAAATAGAATAATATTCATAAGATATTTAAAATAAAAATGGGGATAAGGGAAACAGCTCCAACTATTAACTTTTTCATGTTTAAAGACTGTTGAAGATTCAGTATTTTGATACATGTCTAAGTTGAGTTTCAGTAATGTTTCCCTATAAGGTGAAGCTATATGAAAAGAAAAAAGATAAGTAATTCAACTAAAGACAGCTTCAATTCAGGTACTAATTATCAGTGCTATAAACTGCTTGGAAGTCATATTAAAAAAATAAATGAAGTACAGGGAGTAAAATTTTCATTATGGGCGCCTAATGCAGTGAAAGTAAATATTAAGGGAGATTTCAATGACTGGAATGGAGCAAACCATGCCATGAAATTAAACAAAAAAACTGGAATATGGGAAATATTCACGCCTGAGGCTAAAGAGGGACAGGGGTATTTGTATGAAGTTTATTCAAAAGAAAATAGCTCTCCAGTGGAGAAAGCAGATCCATTTGCACTTTTCTCTAAGGTAAGGCCAGACAAGGCATCTGTAGTTTACAAAATTGAGGGATACAAATGGAAGGATAAAAATTGGATGGATGAAAGAAAAGATAAAAATTCATATAGTTCCCCAATGAATATATATGAAGTCCACTTAGGTTCATGGAAGACTCATGAGGATGGAAGCTTTTATTCATATAGAGAATTAGCTGATGAACTTCCTGAATATGCTTCAAAAATGGGATATACTCATATTGAATTTTTACCCATTATGGAACATCCTTTGGATGATTCCTGGGGATATCAAATTACTGGGTATTTTGCGGTAACAAGCAGATATGGAACCCCAAAGGATTTTATGTATCTGATTGAGAAATGCCATGAAACGGGCTTGGGAGTAATTTTAGACTGGGTGCCAGGACATTTTTGTAAGGATGATCATGGTTTGTATAATTTTGATGGAACACATTTGTTTGAACATCATGACCCATTAAGAGGAGAAAACTATGACTGGGGTACAGCAAATTTTGACTTTGAAAAACCACAGGTTATAAGTTTCATGATTTCTAATGCGTTGTTTTGGTTTAAATATTATCACATTGACGGCATAAGAGTAGATGCAGTGGCAAATATGCTGTATTTAGATTATGGAATGAAGTGGAACAGCAATGTAAAAAATAAATTTGGAGGAAATGAAAATCTAGAAGCTGTAGATTTTATCAAAAAGCTTAATGAGGCTATCTTCAAAAATGTGGTTAATCCTTTAGTAATTGCTGAGGAATCCTCAACATGGCCCATGATAACAGCACCAACACACCTTGGTGGATTAGGGTTTAATTACAAATGGAATATGGGCTGGATGAATGACATGCTTAGATATATGGAGATGGATCCCATATACAGAAAATGGCATCACAATAATGTGACATTTTCCATTGTATATTCCTTTTCTGAAAATTTTGTACTGCCTCTGTCCCATGATGAGGTGGTTCATGGGAAAAAGTCACTGCTGGATAAAATGCCGGGAGACTACTGGAAAAAGTTTGCCAATTTAAGATTATTTTATGGATATATGATTGGACATCCGGGTAAAAAACTGTTATTTATGGGGGGAGAATTCGGACAGTTCATTGAATGGGACTTTAAAAAGCAGCTGGATTGGGTACTTCTGTTATATCCTCAGCACAAAATGCTGCAACAGTATGTTATAGAATTAAACAACTTCTATAAAAAAGAAGCCAGCCTGTGGGAACTGGATCATACCCATGAGGGATTTAGCTGGATAGACAATCAAAATTTTGAGCAAAGCATAGTAACCTTTATGAGAAAGGGTAAAAATAAAAGGGATTACCTGATATTTATTTGTAACTTTACTCCCCAGGTGCTTTATGATTATAAACTAGGTGTTCCGGAAAATATATGCTATAAAGAAGTGTTTAACAGTGACAGTGAAAAATATGGTGGATCTAATCAGGTAAACAAAGAGATTCTTACCAGCTTTAATGAAAAGTGGAACAATCAGCCTTATCATGTAAAAACAAAGGTACCGCCTCTGGCAGTTGCTGTAATAAAACCATATTATAAGCTGGTACGAAATACAAAGTACAAAGCTCAAATAACAAATAATGGTGTTTAGCCCTGGTACAAAACCTTATTATCAAATTCGCTAAATTTCATTAGATTTAATCAAAAATCATTAATATAAGACAGCAATGTATAATATAATTTTATTAAAATGTAAAAAATCATGATAAATTAATAAAAAACTATTGACCTTTTTAATAATGATGAATATAATAGAAATAATCCTTTAAAAATAATATAGATTACTCGGCAATGAAGGGGAGAGTAAACATAAATTTTAATTTATAGAGAGTTCGGGATGGTGGAAGCCGAATATTTAAATTATGTGGAAGAACACCCTGGAGCATCTAACCCAAATCTAAAAGAAAGTAGGCTTAGACGCAGTGTCCAGCGATAAAGGGACTAGGTATAATATAAATTTTAAATTTATATGTACTAAAAAAGAAGACTTTAATTTAAATTAGGGTGGCGCAGCGATAAATTCGTCCCTGTATCTGTAGGATATGGGGATTTTTTATACCTAGTTTTATTAAGGTCAACCAGGGTGGCACGGTGATATTTTCGCCCCTGTATCTAAATTGATACAGGGGTTTTTATTTTACAATAATTTATAAATACCAGGGAGGAAGCAGAATGGATAGATTATTTATTGATGAATTAAAAGAAATGGAAGAAGGAAATGTTGTTTTAAGAGGATGGATACACAAGATTGTGTCTTTTGGCAGTATAAGCTTTATTCATTTAAGAGATAAGAGCGGAATTGTACAGTTAGTGCTTGATAATGAAGTTGCAAAGGGATTAAGACTTGAGATGTCAATTGAAGCAACTGGACAAATGGTAAGGGAAGAAAAAGCTCCTTCTGGTATTGAAGTACATGTACAAAGTTTGAAAATACTAGGAAAAGCTTATTATGAAATGCTTCCTATTCAGGTAAATCAATTTAAAAGAAATATTCATTTAGAAACAGAGCTGGATTATAGAGGTTTAAGTTTGAGAACTCCTAAGAAAAGAGCAATTTTCAAAGTACAGGAAGAAATTGAAACTGCATTTAGAGATTTCCTTAAAGCAAATAGATTTTCTCAAATTCATACACCTAAAATCATTGCATCAGGTACTGAAGGCGGCTCGGAAATGTTCACAGTGAACTATTTTGATAAAAGAGCATTTTTAGCTCAAAGTCCTCAATTTTATAAGCAGATGATGGTGGGAGCCGGCTTTGAAAGAGTTTTTGAAGTTGGTCATGCATATAGAGCAGAACTTCATAATACCTACAGACATTTAAATGAGTATGTAAGTCTTGATTTGGAAATGGCATTTATAAAAGATGAAAATGATCTTATGGATTTAGAAGAAGGTTATATTAAATACATGTATAAACATGTACAAAAATATTGTGAAAATGAATTAAAAATGTATGGAGTGGAACTGCCAGGTGATGTGAAAATACCAAGAATACCTTTAGCTGAAGCTCAAAGAATACTTTTAGAAAAGTATAATAAGGTTTCACCAGTTGGAAATATTGATGCCGAAGGTGAAGAACTATTTTCAAAGTATGTAAAGGAAAAGCACAACAGCGATTTTGTATTTTTAACAGCATATCCAGTGGCTAAAAGACCAATGTATGCTATGCCTGATGGTGAAGGTAATACTAAAAGCTTTGATTTAATTTATAGGGGACTGGAAATTACCACTGGTGGTCAGAGAATTCATGACTATGAAATGTTGAAGGACAATATCATAAAGTTTGGTTTGAATCCTGATGATTTTGGTTTCTACCTGGACAGCTTCAGATATGGAATGCCACCCCACGGCGGACTGGCGATTGGATTGGAAAGACTTACAATGCAGCTGCTAGGCTTGAAAAATATAAGAGAAGCTTCACTGCTTCCAAGGGATATGAACAGAATGATACCTTAAACTTAAATTATAAAGTTTGTATAGGAGGAATTTAAATGATAAAGAAGGAAGAAGTCAGCTATATTGCTAAACTGGCAAAGTTAAGATTTACAGATGAGGAAAAGGATGAATTAGTTAAGGAATTTGAGGCAATACTTGGACATTTCCATTCCATTGATAAATTAGATTTAGATGCAGTGGATTTGAATAAGTATAGCCATGATATAAAGCCTGTATTTAGAGAAGATGCGGTGAAGATTTATGATGATAAGGATAAATTATTCCAAAATGTAAAAAGCAAGAGAGAAACGTATATACAAGTGCCAAAAATAATTGAATAAGCTTAAAAGGAGGAAATAAAAGTGGATATACAGTCTTTAACAGCAGTAGATATTAAAAAAGGAATTGCTGAAGGAAAGTTTACCTGTGAAGAAGTAATAACTTCACTGTTTAATAGAATAAATAAAGTTGATCCTGAGATAAATGCATATATCAGCCTTTGCTATGAAGATGCATTGAAGAAGGCCAGAGAGATAGATGAAAAAAAGAAAAATGGAGAAAAGCTGGGGGCATTAGCTGGAATACCCATTGCAATTAAAGATAATATTTGTACCGATGGAATAAAAACCACCTGTGCTTCAAAGGTATTGCAGGATTTCATACCTCCATATGATGCAACTGTAATAAAAAAGTTAAAGCAGCAGGATGCAGTTATAATTGGGAAAACCAATATGGATGAGTTTGCCATGGGGTCTTCCACTGAAAATTCAGCTTTTCAGAAAACAAGAAACCCATGGGATTTGAGCAGAGTACCTGGAGGTTCATCAGGTGGCTCAGCAGCTGCAGTGGCAGCAGGCATTGCACCAATTTCATTGGGTTCAGATACCGGCGGATCCATAAGACAGCCAGCTGCATTTTGCGGGGTAGTAGGATTAAAGCCAACCTATGGGCTCATATCCAGATTTGGACTTATAGCATTTGCATCGTCATTGGATCAAATAGGACCCTTTGGAAAAACAGTTGAAGACTGTGCCGTTACACTCCAGGCTATAGCAGGGGAAGATCCACTTGACAGCACTTCCTTTAAGGGACAGATTGATACTGATTATTTAAGTGCTTTAGATGGAAAAGTAGAAGGAATGAAAATTGGGCTTCCAAAAGAATTTTTTAAAGAAGGCTTAAATGAGGAAATAAAGGAGAAAATTCAGCAGGTTATTGAAAAATTAAAGTTTTTAGGAGCTGAGGTTGAAGAAATATCACTGCCTATATGTGATGAAGGGTTGTCTGCCTACTACATAGTATCTTCAGCTGAAGCCAGCTCAAACCTGGCAAGATATGATGGAATAAGATATGGATACAGAAGCAGTGATTTTGAAAATATAGATGATTTAATGGAGTTATCCAGAACAGAGTCCTTTGGAAAAGAAGTTAAAAGAAGAATAATGTTAGGAACTTATGCTCTTTCCTCTGGATATTATGATGCTTACTACAATAGGGCACAAAAGCTGAGAAAAGAGATAAGCAAGCAGTTCCAAAGTGCATTTGAAAAATATGATTTGATTTTAAGTCCAACTTCACCTGTACTTCCATTTTCAATAGGAGAAAAAAGCAGCAATCCATTAGAAATGTATTTAGCTGATATTTATACAGTAAACATAAACTTAGCAGGAATTCCGGCATTATCTTTACCATGCGGGTTCAGCAGTGATGGACTGCCAATTGGAATTCAGCTTATTGCACCTCATTTTGGAGAAAAGAAATTATTAAAGGCAGCACATGCATTGGAGCAGAAATTAAAAGTGGATACTTTAGCTATTAAATAAGCAGAGTTGCTTGGAGAGGAGATTAATTATGATATATGAAACAATAATTGGTTTAGAGATACATGTAGAATTAAACACAAAAACTAAGATATTCTGCGGATGCTCAACAAAGTTTGGAGCACAGCCCAACAGCAATACATGTCCAATATGCATGGGATTGCCGGGCACTCTTCCAGTGCTTAATGAAGAAGTGGTTAATTTAGCAATAAAAGCGGGGTCCATATTAAACTGTAAAATAAATAAAATAAATAAAATGGACAGAAAAAATTATTTTTATCCAGATCTTCCAAAGGCATATCAAATATCACAGTATGACTTGCCTTTATGCTCTGAAGGAAATTTGGAATTTGAAGTCAATGGGATAAAAAAGAATGTAAGAATTAACAGAATTCATATAGAAGAGGATGCAGGAAAGTTAATACATCTTGAGCAGGAGCCATTTTCATTAATTGATTATAACAGAGTTGGAGTTCCTCTTGCTGAAATAGTTACAGAACCGGATATGCGTTCCCCTGAAGAAGCAGTGGCATTTGTTAAATCACTGAAAGGTATGATGGAGTATGCAGATGTTTCCGACTGCAAAATGGAACAGGGTTCTCTTAGATGTGATGCCAATATATCACTTAGACCTGTGGGAGAAGACAAATTATATTCAAAAGTTGAAATAAAAAATATAAACTCATTTAGAGAACTTCAAAAGGCATTAGAAAAAGAGCAAAAGAGACAGACTGAGCTTTACAGCTTTGGAGAAGGCTATAAAATTAAACAGGAAACAAGAAGATGGGACAGCGGAAAAGGAAGAACTATTACCATGAGAACCAAGGAAGATGCTCATGATTACAGATATTTCCCTGATCCTGATTTAGTACCTGTAATAATTTCACAGGGTAAAATCGATAAAATAAATAACAGTATACCTGAATTACCCCCTGAAAAAAAGAAGAGATTTATTGAAGAGTATAGATTATCTCCAAAGGAAGTGGACATTTTAATTGGTGATAAAGCCCTGTCTAAATTTTATGAGGACACAGTATCTCTGGGATCAAATTGCAAAACAACAGCTAACTGGGTACTTGGAGATGTGCTGAGAGTGCTTAATGAAAAGGAAATGGAAAGCAGTGATATGACTTTAAAGCCGGAAAATCTTAATAATCTTATTAGCTTGGTTGACAAGGGAAGTATCAGTGTATCCGCAGCAAAGCAGGTTTTTGATGAAATGTTTGTAACCGGAGACAGTCCAGATAAAATTGTTAAGGAAAAGGGACTTTCACAAATAAGCAGTTCAGATGTATTAGAGAAGGCTATAGATGAAGTGTTAGATGCAAATCCCAAATCCATAGAGGATTACAAAAATGGAAAAGTTCAAGCTGCAGGATTCCTCACAGGACAGGTTATGAAGGCAACAAAAGGTCAGGCAAATCCTAAGCTTACTAAAGAACTTATTGAAAAAAAGCTAATGCAGTAATTTGAATGGAAACAACGTGAACTATGAACTTATACAGCGTGAAAAAGCGTTGAAGATTCGCTATTTTCCCACTGTATAAGTTAAGTTTATGTATTGCTTCCCTGTAATACCCCCAATTCTGGTTAAAAATATTTTTCTCATATGTATAATTAGTAAAAAAAAGCTCACTATAAATACATAATGTGAAAAATAACTAAATCTAAAATGGGGGTATTATTATGCTCAAAAAATTTTTAGATCTTTTAATTGGTGAACCATTAGCAAATGAACAAAGAGCTAAGGAGAAATATAATATACCCTTTGGTCTTGCAATAATGGCAAGTGATGCTGTTTCTTCTGTGGCATATGCAGCTGAAGAAATACTGTATGTTTTAATTGCAGTTATAGGATTATTGTCATACCAATGGCTTCAATGGATTTCATTAATGATTATAGCACTGTTATTTATTTTAACTGTTTCATATATTCAAATAATAAAAGCCTATCCTCATGGAGGCGGGGCCTATATTGTTGCAAAGGAGAATATAGGAGTGACACAGGGCTTGGTGGCTGGTGCAGCGCTGCTCATTGACTATATTCTCACCGTAGCTGTTAGCGCCAGCGCAGGTATTGCAGCAATTTCCTCGGCCTTCCCCAATATAACCAGACATAAGGTTTTATTAGTAATATTGCTTATTACAGTTTTAACTATATTAAATCTAAGGGGCATAAGTGAATCCTCTAAAATATTTAGTATTCCTACCTATTTATTTATAGTCAGCATGCTTTTTATGATTGTTTATGGATTAATAAAATATTCTATATATGGTGCTCCTGCACCCATGATTAACAAGCAGATTGCAATTACCGGCGATCTAAGTTTGTTTCTTATATTAAGAGCCTTTTCATCAGGCTGTTCAGCACTTACAGGACTGGAGGCAGTAAGTAATTCTGTTCCTAATTTTAAGGAGCCAAGTCAAAAAAATGCCAAAATTGTTATGGTACTTTTAGGCTTTTTAATACTATTTATTTTTGGGGGCACATCTGTGCTTGCAAGATTTTATAGAGCTGTACCCGTGGGGACGCCAACTGTGGTAGCACAAATTGCCCATGGCGTCTTCGGTAATACATTTATGTTTTATGTAATACAAATTACCACAGCAGTTATTTTAATAATGGCATGCAATACTGCTTTTACAGGATTTCCAATGTTAATGTATGCCATTGCAAAAGATGGATTTGCTCCAAGGCAGTTTAGAATTAGGGGAAAAAGACTTAGCTTCTCCACAGGCATAGTTGCCTTATCAATAGTGGCAGGTATTTTGGTGGTGATATTTGATGCTACAACACACAGATTAATTCCACTTTATTCAGTGGGTGTATTTCTATCATTCACTTTAGCCCAAACAGGTATGGTAATACACTGGAAGAGAAGTAATGAAAAAGGATGGAAGAAATCTGCTGTAATTAATGGATTTGGAGCAGTGATAACAGTAATAACAACATGTATAATTGTTTATGAAAAATTTGCAGAAGGAGCATGGATTGTTATCATACTAATACCAATAATAGTAATAATAATGATGTCTATAAAAAGGCATTATGATGGAGTTGCAGAAAAGTTAAGAACTACAAATGGGGATTTAGCAAATGCAAATATAGGAAAAGAATTTGATCATATAATAATAGTCCCATTGGCAAGCATTAATAAGGCTGCACTTAATGCACTTCAATATGCCAGAAGTATATCACCCAATGTTATTGCATTAAATATTTCTATAGATAAGGAAGCTCTGGAAAAAACTAA